>CAYHJH010000325.1:0-2054 GCA_964356605.1 uncultured Anaerolineaceae bacterium | reverse complement strand
CTTCACGACGGCTGCCGCGTGCACGCCCGTCGCCGTGCGGAACGCGTCGGCGCCGAGCGCTTGGTGTGGGGATCGAACTTCCCGCCGGTCGCGAAGGTCTGCACCTATCGCGAGGCGCTCGACTTCGTGCGATTGCATTGCAACTTTTTATCTGCCGCAGAGAAAGATGCAATTCTCGGCGAAAACTTTCTCACTCACTTCACACGACTCAAGCCTGTGCGTTGAAGAAAGATCACGCTTTTCGCGCTAGCCTGGATTTCCACGGACCGTAATTCGCCTAAGAACTGACCCGGATCGGCCTCCGGTTGGCGTCCTTGCCGATGCGGTTGAAGCGCGGGCCGAGTGCAGTATCGGCAGCCGCCGTTCCCTCGTAGTTCGGGTCGGCGAGCGCCCCATGCTCCGGCTTTGGCTCGCCAGCCAAAGCGCGAACAGATTCCATCCTATATCTGAGTGTATATGGTGCGCTGATCGTCTCAATGGTGCATCTATCCATAGTAATGTGTGGCTCGTTCGCTTGTCTGATCGTTCGCAGGGTGCGCAGGAGGAACCCGATAGCGTCATAGGGAAACGTTACCGGATAGCGGAAGCAGCTGTTCGGACCTGCGCATTGGGCTTGACGATTTGTATTATTAGGAGTACTGTCCTAATATGCCTATCGGATCACCAAATAGCCTAAGCGCCTGCAAGCGCTTCTTCCTCGAGCCCAGCTCCCCAAAGCAGCGCCAGTACGAGGCCCTCCGGGCCTACTTCACTGAAGAACTCCCCTCAGCGCAGGCAGCCCGCGCTTTCGGCTACACCCCTGGCTCTTTCCAAGTGATGTGCCATCAATTTCGCCGGGAGCCGACGCCTTCGTTCTTCGTCACGCCCCGGCCGGGCCCGCGCTCCCAACCGAAGAAGTCAGCGGCGCGTGACCTGATCGTCGAGCTGCGCAAGTGCAACCACTCCGTCTACGAGATCAGCGAGGTCCTCAAGTCTCGCGAGCTTGCCCTCAGCCCCACCGCCGTGCGCGAGGTTCTCAAGGCCGAGGGGTTCGCCCCCTTGCCGCGCCGGCTCGACGAGGAACGTCCCGAGCGAGCTCGCCCCACCATCGAGGCCCCCGCCGACGTGCGCCAACTCTCGCTCACCCCGCGCCGCTTCGACACCGCGTGCGGCGGCCTGTTCCTGTTCGTTCCAGGCTTGGTGAGTCTGGCTCTGGACAAGCTCGCCAAGTCGGCAACCCTCCCCGGCTCCAAGATGATCCCCGCCAGCCATGCTCTGCGCTCGATGTTGGTCCTCAAGCTGTGGTCCATCGAACACCGCAGTCACGTGATGCCCCATGTCGCCGACCAGGGGCTGAGCCTTCTCGCCGGTCTGAACGTCATCCCCAAGCGCAGCTTCTTGTCCGAATACTCCTCTCGTGTGGGTCACCAGCAGATCGTCGAGCTCCAGGCGGCCCACCACAAGCAAATCCAGGGCAGCGAGCTCTTCAAAGGCGAGTCCTTCAACCTGGACTTCCACTCCATCCCCTACTACGGCGAGCACCCGCTGGTGCAGTGCCACTTCGTCGCGATGCGCAGCCGACGTCAGAAGAGCGTGCTCACCTTCCTCGCCCAAGATATTGACGGTCGCGCCTTCTGCTACTCCAACGCCGACCTGCGCAAAGGAGATGAGTCCGAGGAGATCTTCAAGTTCATCGCCTTCTGGAAGCGCGTCCACGGTGAGCTCCCGCGCCACCTTGTCTTCGACTCAAAGCTCACCACGCTGGCCAATCTGGCACGCCTGGACAAGATGGGCATCACCTTCATGACACTGCGGGGGCGATCTCCCGCGCTCAAGAAGGAGGTCGCCCTCCTGCCAGCCTCGGCGTTTCGTGAGGTCGAACTCGACGTGCCCACTCGCAAGTACCGCTTCCCCAAGGTCTACGAGCAGTCCGTACGGATCGCCGAGCGCAACTTCCGTCAGATGTTCATCACCAATCTCGGACACGAGGAATCAACGATCTTGCTGACCAACGACAGCAAGAGCGCCAAGAACGTCATCACCCGCTACGCCAAGCGGATGCTCATCGAGAACGC
>CAYHJH010000324.1:0-2054 GCA_964356605.1 uncultured Anaerolineaceae bacterium | reverse complement strand
TGGGAGGTCTGGCTGGACGGGCTGGAGATCACCCAGTTCACCTACTTCCAGCAGGCCGGTGGCATGACGCTGGATCCGGTCTCGGTGGAGATCACCTACGGGCTGGAACGGATCCTGATGGCCGTCCAGGGAGTTGGTCACTTCTCCGAGATTCGATGGGATGGCCGGCGCACCTACGGGGATCTGCTGCTGACCGCCGAGCAGCAGCACAGCAAGTATTTCTTCGAAACCGCGGATGTCGAGTTGCTGCAGCAGATGTACTCGAACTTCGAAGCCGAGGCGCGCAGCTCGTTGGCCGCGGGCCTGGTTTTTCCCGCGTATGACTATCTGCTCAAGTGCTCACACACGTTCAATGTGCTCGACGCGCGAGGCGCGATCGGCGTCACCGAGCGGGCCTCCTACTTCGGGAAGATGCGGGAGATTGCCAGAGGAGTGGCCCGGGCCTATCTGGCGGAACGGGAAGGGCTAGGCTTTCCCTGGTCCAAGCCGGAGGCGAAAAAGGCCACGCGACGGGCGGCGGCCGACCGAGCTCCGGCTCGTCCCGAGCGCAGTCGAGGGGCCCGTCCCGCCTGCCCCGAGCTAGGTCGAGGGGAGCGCAGTCGAGGGGCTCGCCCCGCGTCGTTTCTGCTGGAGCTGGGGACCGAAGAGCTCCCCGTCGGCGATCTGAACGTAGCGCTGAAGCAATTGGAGGCGAAGGTTGGGCCGCTGCTCGCGGAGCTGCGGCTCGGGCACGCCGGCATCGAGGTGATGGGCACCCCGCGGCGGCTGGTCGTTCATGTTCGGGATCTGGCGCCGCGCCAGACCGACCGGGCCCGGACCGTGAAAGGCCCGCCTGCCGTCCGGGCGTACGATGATCGCGGGAAGCCGACCGAGGCCGCCCGCGGTTTTGCAAAGAGCGCGGGACTGCCGGTGACGGCGCTGCAGACCCGGGACCTCGATGGCGGCAAGTACGTGGTGGCGGAGATCCGGGAAGCCGGCCGGCCGTCGACCGAGGTCCTGGCAGAGTCGCTACCCGATTTGCTGGCTTCACTGCAGTTTGAACAGCCAATGCGCTGGAACGGGAACGGTGCGACTTTCTCGCGGCCGATTCGCTGGATGCTGGCGCTGCATGGGGGCAGCCTCATTTCGTTTGAGTACGCCGGACTGCAGAGCGGCAGAACGACTCGCAGGTCGCGAACCTCCGACCCCGAACAGATCCGGGTCAAGACGCCTGGCGATTACTTCGAACAGCTGCGAGGCGTTGGCATCCTCCTCGATGGGGAGCGGCGACGGGCGGCCATCGGAAGACAGATCGACCGACTGGCGGCCCAGGTAAACGGCCGGGTCGCGGAGGACCCGGATCTGCTGCAAGAGGTGACCGATCTGGTCGAAGCACCGGCCGCATTGCGGGGCAAGTTCGACAGGAGCCATCTGGATCTGCCTCGCGAGGTGCTGGTCTCGGTGATGAAGGTGCACCAGCGCTATTTTCCGGTCGAGGCCAGAGGCAAACTGCTTCCGTATTTCATCGCGGTTGGGAATGGTACGACCGGCTCTCGGCGGAACGTGATTCAGGGCAATGAGCAGGTGATTCGAGCTCGATTCGCTGACGCGGCTTACTTCATCGCTCGAGACCTCAGCCAACCGCTGGAGGCCTACCTCCCACGCCTGGGGTCTCTCACCTTTCAGGCCGAGCTGGGTTCGATGCTGGATAAGACGCGCCGAGTGGAGCAGCTGGTCGGGGCGCTGGCCAAGTACTTCGAACTCTCCACGGCTGAACGCGAGATTGCCGTCCAGGCTGGCCGGCTGTGCAAGGCCGACCTCGCCACCCAAATGGTGACGGACATGACCTCCTTGCAGGGGTCGATGGGCAGGTACTATGCGCTTCGCTCGGGGGAATCTCGGGAGGTGGCGGAGGCGATCTATGAGCATTACCTGCCGCGCACTTCTGGCGATGCGCTGCCAAAGACGCAACCGGGAGTTGCTCTGGCGCTGGCGGACCGCCTCGACACCCTGATGGGTCTGTTTGCGGTGGGTATCCAGCCTAGTGGAACCCGGGATCCGTACGCCATGCGGCG
>CAYHJH010000323.1:0-2055 GCA_964356605.1 uncultured Anaerolineaceae bacterium | reverse complement strand
GCTAGGCGAGACTAGGTGTTTCTTGCCACAGGGCCGCGCGGCGAAGCGGCGGCTCGTCCCACAGCGTGGGGTTGCACCATAGACCGTGGGCACGGCGGGGTGGCGAGAGGCTACGGAGGATGTGGGGACAGCGTCACACGATGTGGGAGAATGTATGTGTGGGAGAATCTATCTGGGTTTAGTTCTGGCAACCACGCGCCAGGGGCGAGCTCTGCTCACGCCAAGCCCACCCCAAACAAAGGGGTTGAACCCACTAGTGCTTAGTTGCAGAAGTCAGCGCAACTTAGGCCACAAGCGTAGACCCTTCGCTTTGCTCAGGGTGACAGATTAGACTTGTGTCATTCTGAGAGCTTGTGATTTTATTGGCTCGGCGTTTGTGGATAGCGGATGAGGCATTAGGGTATATACCCATATGTTCTGGTTGCATTTTCGGTAGCATTGTGTTATAAGGTGCGGTGAACATGCGTCTAACCGAGGTGTATTGTGAGCCAATCGTCCATGCCTAACCTGCCCGACCCTGTGCAGCCTCCTGCCCGACCAGACACACTGCCAGCGGTGGCCCGCGTCCGTCGTCCCGTGCGGAACCAGGTCGAATGGGTGGAACGCGACGTGGATAGCCTGCTTGCCCCAGACCATCCGGCTAGGGCTATCTGGGCCATGCTGGAGGCCATGGACTTGGACGCCTTCTACGCTGACATCAAGGCGGTGCTGGACCGGCCGGGCCGTCCCGTAAGCGACCCGCAGGTGCTCTTGGCGTTGTGGGTCTATGCCACCGTGGACGGGGTGGGCAAGGCCCGGCAACTGGACCGCCTTTGCCACCAGCACGATGCCTACCGCTGGCTGCGGGGTGGCGTGCCCGTCAACTACCATATGCTCTCCGACTTCCGGGTGGCGCGCCGGGTGGCCATGGACGACCTGCTGACGCAGATCGTAGGGTGTTTGCTGGCGAGCGAGGTGGTCAACCTGGACCAAGTGGCGCAGGACGGGATGCGGGTGCGGGCCAGCGCCGGGGCCGCCTCCTTTCGGCGGGAGGAGACGCTGGGCCGCTGTCTGGAGGAGGCCAAAGCGCAGGTGGAGAGGCTGGCCCGGGAGCGGGAACATCCGGACCCGGGCGTGACCAAGCGCCAGGAGGCGGCTCGGGAACGGGCAGCCCGGGAGCGCGAGCAGCGGGTGGCCCAGGCGCTGGCATACCTGCCCCAGGCGCAGGCCGCCAAGGAGCGGCAAGAGCGCACCCTGGCGATGGGCAAGCGAGAGAAGGTGACCGCGCCGCGGGTGTCCACTACAGACCCGGAGGCGCGGGTAATGAAGATGCCCGATGGCGGGTTCCGGCCCGCATACAACGTGGAACTGGCTACTGTGAAGGCCACAGGCCAGGCCCACGGCATCATCGTGGGGGTTTCGGTGACTACAGAAGGCACGGACGCGGGCCAGGCCGTACCCATGGAGGAGCAGGTCCAGGAGCGGACGGGCACGCATCCCCAGGACTACTTGATGGATGGTGGGTTTGCCTCTCGCGGTGCGATCACGACCCTGGAGCAGCGTGGCGTTACAGTCTATGCCCCGGTGCGGCTGCCCCGGAACAAGCCGGAGCAGGAGCGCTACCTGCCGCGAGAAGGCGATAGTCCGGAGGTGGCAGCGTGGCGGGAGCGCATGGCCACGGCGGAGGCCAAGGCGGTCTACAAGACCCGGGGCGCCTTGGCGGAGTGGGCGAACGCCCAGGTACGCCACCTGGGGGTGTCCCAGTTCACGGTGCGGGGGATCGCCAAGGTCACCGCAGTGATGCTTTTGACAGCGGTGACCCACAACCTGCTGCGGTGGCTGGCCTGGGCGACGTAGACACCGCCACGGCGGGCAGCGCACGGCAGACACCCCCCGTGTGCCAGGGGGGGCCGCAGCAGGGAGCAGCGCGAGCCACAACACGGCGCCGCTGACACGAACCCCGTCGGCCCAGGCGATCGGCATCATGGCACTACCGCCAAAGAAGGCAAAAACTCACAAGCTCTGAGCGCAGCGAAGAATCTACGTTCGCACGGTTAATGGCGCAACTAAGTACTA
>CAYHJH010000322.1:0-2056 GCA_964356605.1 uncultured Anaerolineaceae bacterium | reverse complement strand
TGTTGATTTTAGGCCCTTGGCAAGAGCTCGGTCGGTGGCCGGAGCGACTCTCGGTACGTTCGAAGCGAAGCGAACCCGCGATTCCTGGCGTCCAGCCGGCGTTTTGAGCCCTGTCGGCCTCGGTGACCCCATGGGGCGCTGCATTGGGCACGGACCTTCCCCCTGCGCCGGCGGCGCCGTTCTTGCCGCTTAACTGAACGCACTTCGTTCCTCACAGTCGTGTGAGAGCGACCAGATTGTGGGCGAATATGTGGCTCCCCACGCTGCTACAGAAAGTCGTGAAGGAGCGATACAGGCATCGAAACATCTTATAGCAGCGCTTCAAGTAGGAGATCGTGCCCTCGATCCCGGCCCGGAAGCGTTGCAGAGACCTGAAGATGGGTTCGTGTTCGCGCTCCATCTCCTCCAGCGTCCGGCTACCCTTCTTGCAAATCGAGACGTTCGGGATCGCGTCCCGCAGTGCGGCCAGTTGCTCCCGACCCTGGTAAAAGCCCTTGTCCGCGGTGAAGTTCGTCGGCTGGCGCCCAAACATCTTCGCATGACGCTGCAAGATCCCCTCGACCAGGGACTCATCGCTCGGGCGCTCCGCAAACACCTCGTAGTCGCTGATGAACTTGTTCTCCACCTGCTGCAACAGCACCATGTGGCCGAACTCGATCGGCTTGTGGGCCTTGCCCCGGATCAGAAGCTCCGTATGCGGCTCGAAGAGACTGAAGAGCTTCTCCCGGTTGGGAACCGTCTCCCCTTGGAGAACCCGGCGCCGCGCTTGCCCCACCGCATGGCGAGTCAACTGCTCGAAGTGTTTCATCCTCCCGGTCAGCCCGGCCAGCACAAGCGCGGTCTGCAGCTCATAGCATCCCGCTGTCAGACGCTCCGCATACGCCGAGCGGATCTCGCTCGACCAGGCCAGAATCGCCTCCACACGGCCCAGGAGGACCTCGTACAGCCTTCTCTGCCTTGCCTGGTTCCTCTCCTTGTGCTGCGCCTGGCGCGCAATCTGCTGCGCCACACGCTTCACCTTGCGGACTTGGAGCCGGCGATCGCCGACCACTTCCCCGTCGTACTCCCGAACCCGGGAGATGAGCCGGGACAGAACCCGGTACCCATCCCACAGGAGGCTGGAATCCGTCGGATAGTGCACGTTGGTCTCGTACGCGGTGGTGTCCACCCGCAGCGACTCGCCGGAGATCTGCGCTTGGTCCCGAGCGTACCGGCCCAAGCACTCGTTGATCTGCTTCCACGTCTCCGGCCCAATGGCCTTGTACACCTTGCTCAAGGTCGTGAAGTCCAGCATCGGGCGGTCGTACAGGCCGACGAACCGGCGGAGGAACTCGCTGTCGTCGATGCGGATGACCGTCGCCCGATACGTCAGCTCCTCGATCTCCATGACCAGGATGGTACGCAAGAGCTGATCGCTGGTGAACTGGGCCCGGCGCTTGCGGGCCGCCCGCTGCAGCGGCTTGGAGGCATCCTTATGAAACGCCTCGAGCACCCCAGGGTTGGCGAGCAGAATCCTATTGATCGCCTCGTACTTCTCGTAGTAGGCTTGAGTCACCTTGAGGCGGGAGGCGCCGAACTCGAGCGGCCCCTGCGGGTTGAACTTGAGTCTCATGCCTGCCCTTTCTATCTGCGTTCTGTTTTTGACGGACAAACGCAGAGATTGAAGGGGCAGGCATCTTCTTGTCAAGCACAATCCGGCGCGAAATGGCAAGAAACGCCAAATGGAGCCCGAATTCGCGTGATCCGGTTAGCGGCAACAAGAACTAGCTAAGCTAGAGGTCTTGAAAAGCCAAAGTCATTCTGAATGAGTCAAGTTCTCGTGGCTTCATGAGGCAAGTTTCGCTTGGTAGCACCACGAGTCCATGGCTCGCTCCAGGTTGTCGAAGGTGGACCGGAGGGCTGAACCTCCGGAGTGCGGATTGGGAATCACCTCGGCCAGGCCCGTACGCAAAATCCGGGCATAGGTTCGCGTAAAGAACAGCGTAACCCGGAGGCCAAAGTCGGTGACTCGGTAGCGGTGAGTATCCGGGATGCGCTCGATCAGCCCGTGGATCCG
>CAYHJH010000321.1:0-2079 GCA_964356605.1 uncultured Anaerolineaceae bacterium | reverse complement strand
GCGCCGCTGCGCCGAGGCGTGCAGATGCAGGTGCACGAGCAAACCCGGTGACAACAACGTGCGGCGTGGCAGCAGTCGGCTGGCCAGATCGAGGGGGATCCCGTCGATATTGCTGCGAAGCAATTGGCTCAGCCGGACATCCCGCTGGGTCATTAACGCCAGCGGCGCCAGGAAGTGCTGACAAAACTGACGGTACGCCACCCAGGGCTCACCCTCCCGCCACACCTCAAAGGACAGAGTGTCCACCAGCTGAGGCAGCCCATGCCGGAACTGAACGTTGTAAGCGCTAGCGTCTTTGAGGGTCATGCCATGCTCAACCGCCCGCCTCTGCGCTGCCAGCGTGGCGAGCGCCGCGTCTTTCAATTGGCTGAAGCACCATTCATAGGGGTAAGACACGAAATCCAGCTGCGTTGGTTCCAGGACCTTGTACGCCTGATTCGGCCGGGCAGCCGCAGCATCGGCCTCCTCATGCGGGACTAGCCGGCGCTCCTGCACGAGCTGATCGTACAGGCCGGAACCCATCAGCGTCTCGTAGTGATCCGCATAGATTCGGTTGACTTGCCGGTACAGGTGGCCGTCGCGCCGGAACAGAAATCCGCTCGGATCGCGGAAAGAGGCAGGGTGGATCTCAGCTTTCGTCGCGTTCTGCATCAGAGTTCCGGCCCAGCAATCTCGAGAAGAAGCCCTTCACCCGTTTCCAGTACAGCCGTAGCGCGAAGAGCGCCCCCAGCGCGCCGGCGATCAACAACTGCAACAAATAGCTCCCCGAGCCCGGATCGAGGTACTGCACCGGCCGGGCGAGGAATCTGGATGCGAGGTCGAATATTTCCACTGCGAGTCCCAACACACCTCCGATTTCCTTCACACCGCTACCTCGGCCCGCCCGCAGCAGGGCATACCGCCCACCCTCGCAAGTCGCCAGCCAAGCCATCGGCCGTCGGCCAGCACCATCAGCCGCCCCGACTGCTGAGCAAGTATTCGGCGAGCGTGAAGTCGATCTCCTCGTCGATGTCCCACGCCTCTTCTTCTTCTATCTCAAACAGGATCGGGTGCTCACCGATCCGATTCCGTCGCTGCAGAAAGCCCTCGCGCTCGAATATGTAGAGGCAAGAATTTTCAACATACAACGGCTCCAAATCCTGAGTGCGGAGAAGGACGGTCGGGTCATGGTTGACGGGCTGCGCCTGCGCGTCCCACAGCCGCTGACGCAGTCTTGTGACCGAAAACAGGCTGTCGTGTCGGGGGTAGGCTTCAATGAACTGCATGATGGCGCGCGAAATGGTCTCTGCACGCAACAACGGGTTGGTGCTGTGGGTCTGCAGGTAGAAGCTGGCTTCGACCTGCTCGACGTCATGGAGTAGCACCTCATTCATAACTACCCGGTCGTCCCGCAAATGATCCGGCCTGTCCAGCAGGACGACTGCTGGGAACTCCTCCTCCACGCCCTGCCGGATCACCGGGCTATCGGTATTCACCACGATCTGCTCCACCTCCGGGCAGGCATGCAGCGCCGCCAGGATATGGGAGTAGAGCGGCCGGCCACCGAGCGGACGGTAGTTCTTGCCCGGCACCCGCTCCGACTCGTGACGCATCGGAACAAGCGCGACTAGCTTCGGCCGGCCCTCGGATCGCCCCACCCCATTAACCCTCGCTGGCTTCGCCAGAAGTTACGCCATAGTCGATCGGTTCCACCGCTCTGGCTGGCTCGGCTGTCGTCTCTGCCAATCCACGCGGGTAATAGAAGGTTTGCTTCAGTTCGGGTGTGAGCGGTCCTCGATGTGCGAAGCCTTGATAGGTCCCCCAGAACTGCATGAACCGAAACCAAACGACCTCCGGCCACAGGCGCGGCCCTTTCCCCTGCCGTAGCGCGTGCCACCCGTCGCTGAGCACGTTCGAGGTATAGAGCCGCAGGAAGTCGATTAAGCCGAAGTGCTCTTGGGGCCGCAGCCGCTTCAGAGCGATGGCCTCCCGGCGATACCGGTTGTACACCTGACGGGGCGCCTCATCGTGGACGTGGATGACCTCCGCCTCAGCCACATACGCCAGCCGATGGCCTTGGGTGCGGGCCCACATGGCCCA
>CAYHJH010000320.1:0-2083 GCA_964356605.1 uncultured Anaerolineaceae bacterium | reverse complement strand
TTTTAACTACGACGTACCCACCCCCGACTGGGCCAAACCCTCGGCCAAGACGATCATGCGGAACGCTCGCCGCAACCAGAGCCCCTTCGACCGCTTCAAGGCGCTCACTCGCTAAGCCCTGACGGCGCTCGTGATGGCCATGCGGGAGAATGCGGCGATGCCCCGCGGTACGGTTCAGTCCGCGCTCAGGCACCCGAGCTAGCTCGGAAGGCGTACGATCTTGAGGTCATGAAGCCATTAATCGGCCAATAACGGCAATGGATGCTTGTCATGAACCGTCCATCGCTGATGAGACGAATTGGCCTGAAATGCGTTGTCCATGGCTGACAGTCCTTCAGCCGTGCTCCCTGGTTGCATCTCGGAGGTGGTGACATGGGTGATTCCCCTCGCAAAGTTGTGCAGATTTTCCAACCTGAATACGTGATCGAGGGCGACCACCTCCGCATCCAGGCAGGGCCGGGCTCACACGCTGGCTTCATTCTGATCGCCGGCGCGCCGTTCGGCAAGCCGATCGTCCCCTATGGACCGTTCGTGAAGAACACCGAGGACGAGATCCGCCAGGCGCTGTTCGAGCTGCGCAACGGGACGTTTGTAAAGTCATAACCCATAGATCCCCGAAGCATCTGACAACTTAGGCTGCTGCGCGTCCCCTCATCGGTCTTGGGTTCGCATCTGAGCTCGGCCCATTTCATCGCTCCGATTTGGTTGCAACGCCTATATTCGCTGGTTCATTTCCACTCGCCGGATTTGGTACTTGACGCCCGGAAGATCAGCAGATATACTGACCATCGGTTGTTCTGATATTCAGGAGGTCTGATGGCCAATAGCATCACGCTCACCTTGGGTCAACGAGGCGTCCTCACGCTCCCGAAGCCGTTGCGTCAGCAATACTCGTTTGAGCCCGGGAACTCGTTCACGCTGCTCGATCTCGGAGGAGTCTTCGTTCTCAGCCCGAAAGCACTGCAGATCGATGAGCTATCCGCCAGGATCACCAAATCGCTTGTTGAGAAAGGTGAGGACCTGGAGGGGATGTTGAGAATCCTGCGCGAGCAGCGAGAGCGGTATGGTGGCCAAGATCCGGATCTTCCTTGACACCAGCGCGATCTTCGCGGGGATTTGGTCGGACCGGGGCGGAAGCCGAATGCTGCTCAGGCTAGGTGAGGCTGAGGCAATCGCTCTAGTGACGAGTCGCTTCGCGCTGCAGGAGCTTGAGGGCGCATTGCGCGCGCAGGCTCCTGAAGTGCTAGGCACTCTGGCTTTATTGCTGGATCGGGCTCAATTCACGATTGTCGGACCTCCCGATAAGGATCAGCTTGGGTTGACCAGCAGGCTCGTCGACCATCCGGGGGATGCGAATTTCCTGGGGTCGGCGTTGGGTGGGCAGGTCGAGTTCTTCGTCACCCTGGATCAGAAGCACTTCCTGGCGAATGACCGGCTGGCGACCGGGGTGCCCTTTGAGCTCGGCACACCTGGGGAATGTCTCGGCTGGATTCGCCGCAGGCTGCGGGCCGGGTAGCAGGTGGCCGCTGAATCTCTCCTGAAGGGAAACCATTCAAACGCGACAAGGATTGTAAGTGCTGGCCCGAATCGACATGGTAAGGATGACGACCCATTATGTCGCATGGCTCGCAGAGAGAGGAGAACATGAACACAAAGGCACTGACGGCGGAGTTTGTCGGGACCTTCGCGCTGATCTTCATCGGGGCGGGAGCGGGGGCGATCGGGGTCGGAGGGTTGGTCGGCGTGGCGCTGGCGCACGGCCTGGTCCTGCTGGTGGTGGCCGCGGCATACGGTCCGATCTCGGGCGCCCACATCAACCCGGCGGTAACGATCGCGTTGTGGGCCGGGCGGCAGATCAAGGCGGCCGAGGCACTGGGCTACATCGCAGTCCAGCTCCTGGGCGGGATCGCGGCTGCTTTCGTGCTGCGTTTCGTGCTCGGGGGCACGAGCAGCGGCCTGGGCGTGACCGTCTTGGCGAGCGGGGTTTCCCCGGCGCAGGGGCTGGTAGTCGAAGCGATTCTGACATTATTCCTGGTCAATACGATCTACAACACCGCGGTCAGTGGAAAGGCCGGAAACCTTG
>CAYHJH010000319.1:0-2103 GCA_964356605.1 uncultured Anaerolineaceae bacterium | reverse complement strand
TCGACCCTTCGGCAAGCTCAGGGTGCACAAGCTCAGGGTGCACAGGCTCAGGATGTACCCTTCGGCTTCCCTCAGGATGTACCCTTCGACCCCTCGACGAGCTCGGGGCTTGGCAAGCTCAGGATGTATCCTTCGGCTTCGCTCAAGGCAGGTCGATCCAGCCCTGGATCCAGTAGTAGGCCAGCGCCAGCGATTCTCGCATAGCGGCGTGGCTGGCGTCCAGCGCGGCGGGATGGGGAAGGAAGCCGCCGCGGGTCACGATATGGCCCTCCGAGTGCTGGGCGGAAGGGGACGGAATGGGGTCGAGCCCGGCCGCGCGCATCGATGCGATAGCACGGCGCATGTGAATCGGGGAAGTCACTAGCACGAACCGCTCCACTCCGCGTGCCTTCAGCAGCCGCGCGAGATTCTCCGCCTGCTCGTGGGTGCTCCCGGAATGCGACTCCAGCCGGATGCGATCGGCGGGCACGCCGACCGCCACCAACTCCTCCAGCATCGGCACGCTCTCGGGCGTCAGGGTGCCGACCACCTCCTCCGCCCCGCCCGAGGCTACGACCTGGGCATCGGCAAACAATTTATAGAGTCGCGCCGCTTCAAGCACCCGCAGGCTGGTGGAGTCGCTGAGCTCGTTTATCTCACCCCCCCGCGCCCGATAGGTGACGCTGCCGCCAGACAGGACAACGATGGTCTCAACTCCAGCGGCCTCCGACGCCTTGCGGATCGGCTGCGAGCCGTCGATCAACGCTCGCTCGAAAGCCCCCGCTACTGTCGGTACGCTCATGAGCAGGTAAAGAGCCGCCAAGCCGGCCAATACTCCGCCTCCCCATTTCCGGGTGGCCGGGCTGATGTAGAGCAGCACCACTCCGATCACCAGCCCCAGTAGCAGGAAAGACTCGGAGCCGGGGATTAAGTAGGCCTTGAGGAATTCAACCGGCAGGTCCATCAGTGACTTTGCGGAATTGTGAAGGACCGTTGTGACGGTCAGCCGAGCGGAATTGTCAACCGCGGGATGAACGGGGCAACGTCATCCGGCACGCCGACATAAAAGTGCAGTTTGTCCACCAGGAAGGTGAACGATGGTGGGTCGGGAAGCGGGATGACGGAGGGATCCTTGGCCCGACCCAGCGTCAAATGGGGACGGTAGTCTTGCCGCGCAAAGTCGGGATACGCCTCCGCAAGAGCCCGGTAAAGCGCCAAGATCGGCTCGGGCTCGGCGGGTTCGAGAGCCACGGCATCTTCCAGCTGCATGTACCGGTCGAGCATCACTTCGAAAGGAGGAAACCGGCCGCAGATCGACCCAAGCTTCGAGCTCTCCTCCTCGGCCAGCGCGGCGGGCACGAAAGGGTAGAACAGCGTGAGGTGGGCCGGTACCTTGGCAAAGGACTTGGGGTCGTACTCCTCCCGCAGTGGATAGGCGAAGGCCTGAACCGGTTTGGGAGGAATGATGAGCAGGGCGCTTTCCAATTCCACTTCGGGTCGAGTCTAGCATGTTTCGACGCGCGGGCCCGTCCCATGAAAGTCCCAACGGGGTCCTTTCGCTCGCCTATAATGGCGCGGCGAGGTGGAGATGGACTGCTGCCAGTGCCAGGGGATCGAACGTGAATTCTCAGAAGAGGCCGCCGAAAGCGAGCGGGAGGCCTACCGCGAGGAGGGACCGGCCGAGACCACCCAGCTGCTGATTGACGCGATCGTGCCACAAGGCGTAGAGGGCCTGACCCTGCTCGACATCGGCGGGGGAATCGGCGCCATTCAGCACGCCGTGCTGCGCGCCGGCGCCAAATCCGCCACAGCCGTCGAAGCTTCCAGCGCGTTCGCTACGGTAGCCGAAGCGGAGGCCGAGCATCTGGGGCTCGGTGGGGAGGTCAGCACTCGGCACGGCGATTTCGTCGCGCTGGCTGAGGCGATCCCGCCTCACGATGTGGTCACGCTCGACCGAGTGATCTGCTGTTACCACGACATCGAATCGCTGCTCGGGTTGGCCTCCGAGCGGGCCGATAAGTTGCTCGGGTTGGTCTATCCACGCGATTCGTGGTGGACCCGGTTGGGGTCCGCGTTCGGAAACGCGTACTACTGGCTGCTGCGCAATCCTTTCCGCACCTTTGT
>CAYHJH010000318.1:0-2108 GCA_964356605.1 uncultured Anaerolineaceae bacterium | reverse complement strand
GTGCAGTTCGACTCGCCGCCTGAGGTCCACCGCACTTGCTCGCTCCTGTGCCGTGGGTGCCTGACTCAACTGCCCCCGGGCTGCCTCGAATACCTCGTCCGAAAGTAGAAGATCCTGAATGCGCGCATAGATGTGCCGCTCCGCGTCCTCGTCGATGAATGAGGTCCGGCCATAGTCAATCCCGATGCTGACCAAGGCAGTGGATTGGTAGCGGGCAGGGACGAGCCAGGTTAGGGCGAGCCCTATCAGACCGCCTAGGATACCGCCTGCCAGTATCCATGACCAACCACGAAGGACCCGGGCATAGCCGCTGGCCGGATCGATCTCATGCCTGTTCAGAAACCGCCAGACTTGGGGTCGGTCGCCACAGGCCGATCAGTCTACCACCCAACCGAAAGCCCAAGACCCTAAGCTTCCAAAAGGCCTGTCAGACGGCTTAGAATCCTGGCATCTAGTTCTGGGAGGTCCGGTAGGATGCTGGTTCTAGTCACGGGGAGCAGCGGGCTGATCGGGTCCGAAGCGGTCACGTTCTTCGACGACCTGGGGTTCAAAGTCGTCGGGGTCGACAACAACATGCGGGCGGACTTTTTCGGACCCATGGGCGACACGACCTGGAACCGGCAGAGGCTGGAAGCGACCTGCAAGGGGTTCACCCACATTGATCTGGACGTGCGTGACCGCGAGGGCCTGTTTGACCTTTTCCGACGTCAACCATTCAATCTGATCATCCACTCGGCCGCTCAACCCAGCCATGATCTTGCCGCTCGCAGGCCGCTCGACGACTTTGATATCAACGCCGTAGGCACGCTGAATCTGCTCGAAGCGTATCGTCAGCACTGTCCGGAGGCGGTGTTCGTTTACGTCAGCACCAACAAAGTCTACGGCGATGGGCCGAACCGGGTTCAATTGAAAGAGCTAGACACTCGTTGGGACTTCGACGATCTTCGATATCAGAATGGAATCCCGGAGGACTTTCCGGTTGACAATTGCCTGCACTCACTGTTTGGTGTGTCCAAGCTGGCAGGCGATCTCTTGACCCAGGAATACGGCCGCTATTTCGGCCTGCGGACGGGTACCTTCCGAGGCGGCTGCCTGACAGGCCCACAACATGCTGGGGTCGAGCTGCACGGCTTCGTCAGCTATTTGACCCTCATGGCGCTCAAGGAGCAACCTTACACAATCTACGGCTATAAAGGAAAGCAGGTCCGCGACCAAATCCATAGTTATGATGTCATCACCGCGTTTTGGGAGTTCGCTCAGAATCCACGCCCGGGGGAGGTCTATAACCTGGGGGGAGGCAAGGAGAATGCGATCAGCCTCATCGAATGCGTCGACGCCATAGAACGCCGGACGGGAAAGCGGCCCCGCTTGACCTACACCGACCAGAACCGGATCGGCGACCACATCTGCTACTACTCCGACCTTTCCAAGTTCAGGCGGCATTATCCAGGTTGGAGACTCTCTTACGCTGTAGACGAGATACTCGATGGAATGACTCTGGCGATTCGCGAGCGGCTTGGCGCTTGACATTTTCCCCTCATCGCTCCCCAACACCATGCGGGTAACACTTATCAATCAGTTCTACCCCCCAGATCTGGCACCGACCGGCCATCTCACCGCCTCGCTGGCCGAGCATCTGGCAACCCGAGGCGATGAGGTGACTGTTGTCACGAGCCAGGGCGGCTATGTCCCGGAATCTCGGATGCGGCGGTCAGCGACAACCGTCAATCCAAAGGTCATTCGGCTGTGGACACCGAGGGCCGGCAAGGCATCTTTGGCCAGACGAGTTATCGATTATCTGTTGTTCTACGTCCAGGCGGCCGCCCGCTTGGTCAGTCTGACAAGCCAAGATGTGATTGTTTCTCTGACCACGCCGCCATACATCGGACTGACAGCCGTGCTTCACAAGCGAGTTCATCGAGGTACCAAGCTTGTGCTGTGGTCCATGGATTGTTACCCCGAGGTCGTGGAGCGCGCCGGCCTGCTCGCACCTTCCAGCCGGATTTCCGCGCTCATGCGATCCCTGAATAGGAGCCTCTTCCGTCAGCTAGACCATCTCGTATGCCTGGATCCAGCGATGGAAGATCTGCTCTCTGGCCAGTACTTAT
>CAYHJH010000317.1:0-2124 GCA_964356605.1 uncultured Anaerolineaceae bacterium | reverse complement strand
TGGCCGATCTCGCTACGCTCATTGGCCGCCAATGGCCTGGCGTCGACGAACCTGCGGTTGGCAATGGGGCCGGCATGCACCCGGCGGCCTTGGCGTCGACTGCGCTTCTTCTTGCCCCGGCGCAGGTACTGGTACAGCTTCTCCTGATGGCCCAGAGGCGACTCGTAGACGAAGTCGTGATCGTCAGCCTAGCCCCAGGAGCCATAGGGATCGTGAACCTGCATCCCTATGAGTATGTCTACTACAACGGACTGGCCGGCGGGATCGAGGGGACGTACCGGCGATTCGAGCTCGACTACTGGTGCACGGCGGCCCGCGAGGCCGTGGAGCACCTGAACGATATCGCAGCACGAGGCGCAGTCATCGCCATCAACAAGGATTCCGACCAGCTCGTCTCGTACGCGCAGGAGGACCTGGTCATCATCGGAGACATCGACACGACGGAACGCGCCAAGCAGCTCGACCTGGACTACATGGTCGTCTGCACGCGCGCCAATTCGGACCTGACTCTGCTGCCTGGCCGCGCCATCGCCGGCCAGGTCGAGAGGAACGGCGTCCCGCTCATCACCATCAAGCAGGTGAAGTAGTTAAACCACGAGGCTGCGTAAATCGGACGTTTCTGCTGCTCGACCTTCGCGACCAAGCTTATCGAGCACAAGATGTGTCCGGGGTCTGCTGATAGCGTCCGGCCCTCAGCTTCCCGTACCGGGCTCGCGTTGAAAGAGCCAGACGCCCTCGCGTTCGATCGTCCGGCGAAACCTGCTCTCAGCCCCTAGCGCCCTCCACTCTTCTTCGGTGTAGACCAGGATCTCCGCCGGAACTGGAAGGTTGGTGACGTCCCACTCCAAACCTCGACGCTCGAAAGGTACGACCGAGTCCTCTAACACGACGATCAAGTCCAAGTCACTGCCGACCCCCCAATCGCCCTTGGCGTACGACCCAAAATAACCCAGACGGACCACATCTGGTCGCATTTCGATGACCTGATTTGCCCAGTCCCGAACCGTCCGGTCAACAAGCTGGGCGTCAGGCCACTTGAGCACGGGCGAATTCAACGATCTCACGGGCATATTCGACAGCCTGTCCGCTTTGCAGAGGACCATAGTGCTCGAAGGGCGCCCCCGCCGGGTGTGCGTTTGGATAGCGTGAGGGGATATAGAAGTTGTCCAGCACCCGGCCCTTGTCCACGAAATCGTCAGGAACTCCGGCTGCTTCGGGCAGCTCTTCGACCAGTCTCGCGATGACGTGTCCCCAGGCCTCCTGCCGGTGCTGAAGGTGCACCGCTTTGATGGCCTTCTCCGCAGCCTGATGAGCGGCGAAACAGGCCCACTCGTGCCGCTCAGCCTGGCGCGAGTCTTCGGCCTGGTCCAAGTCCCTTTTCGCCTGGTTCAGCCAATCTCGGGCGCGGTTCCCCATCCGGCGGCATCACCTGGTGGCCCTGGCCACCGCCTGCCAAAGCTTCCTTGGTGGATCTAGAGCAGTCATTATACTTGCCCGGCAAGATCGGAGCCGCAGCTCATTGCCGTTACCGCACCGAATTCTCCTTGGGGGTCTCAAGCCGGCCGCTTAAGTCGAAGATGAGATAGCCATCGCCTTCGCCATACACGGGATAGTCCGCGTACAAGTGCAGCTTGAGCGCCGGCTGGCGGTCGAACTCGGCGAAGTTGGTGATCAGGAAGTAGCGGACGCCCTGGGTGCGCACCATAAACTCTTCCTCGAAATCGAACTCACCCCCTCCGACCAGCGAGGCCAACTCGATGTCGGCCTCCCCCGGCCAGAAGCGGGTGCTCAGCCATGCGTAGTACTGCAGCCGGGTTCCGTAGGAGTGGGTCAGCGCGACCATCTCGCCGTCCCGGGGCAGGACCTCTCCCAACCGCCTCCACCCCGCGGCCTCCAAGCGGTAGTCGTCCCGCACCAGGGTGACGCGGGCCTCCCAAAGGGAATATCCTGCCGCAAAGAGCGCCACGGCGAGCGCGGCCAGCCGCCAGAGGCGGCCGCCTTCCGCGAGCCGAGCCTCGACGGCTGCGCCCAAGGGCGCCAACCCGAGCGCCACCATCGGCACCAGCATCAGGTGGTAGTAATCATGGGTCATGATCTGGAAGGGCAGGGCCAGGCCGTACAGCA
>CAYHJH010000316.1:0-2136 GCA_964356605.1 uncultured Anaerolineaceae bacterium | reverse complement strand
CAACTCCGGGAGCGGGCGCCGATTCTACCATCGCGGTTGCGTTGAGGGAAATGAAACCTGAGCGATCAGCTTTCAGCTATCAGCTATCAGCGGTCAGCCGTGATCCAAGTCTGTGGGACTGCCCTCGCATGAGGGTTTTAATCGCCTTCGTCAGTGATCGCACCCTCGGGCAATTCGGTGCCGGGCCCGTACTCGTAGATCGCCTGCCAGGGCAGGTAGTGGGTCTTGAACGTATCGCGGTGAAGCACCTGGCCGCTCAGGGTGACCGTCCGGGTGAACAGCACATCCATCCCGTCTGCCTCAAAGTCGACCTGCTCGATCTCACCTTGGGCGAGATCGGGGTTCTCTTTGTAGAGCGGCTTGGGGGCCTCGACGACGTTGGAGACCTGAGCTTCACTCACCTGCACTTGGCGGCCGTCGGACGTTGAGTAGAACTTCCAGAGCAGTTGGGTGCCATCGACATAAGTCTCGGAGAGCAGCCAGTAAGGCGTGTCGTTGGTGAACTTGAAATCGACCAGTGGCACAAAGACGGTGGCGTCAAACCCGGGTCCGGGCGAGCCTCGGCCCTGCTCGTAATAGTCCACCCGGTAGGCGTGCGGGTAGCGCTCGACGATCCCGAACCCACCGTAGAGCGCGGTACGAAACAGGGTGGTGCTGACCTGGCAGACGCCTCCGCCGACCCCTTTGATGGTTCGGCCACCGTAGATGATCAGCGCTTCTGCGTAGCCTTTGTCGAGGCTGATGTCACCCAGCACCTCGGCCATCGAGAGTGTCTCGCCGGGCGCGATGAGCAACCCGTGAAAGGCAGCCGAGGCAGTGGCGATGTTGCGAATGCGCTCCGGGCTCGAGCCGGCAAAGTAAGTGAACCGCTCACTGACCGCTTCGGTGATCCCGAGCTCGGCCGCCGTGGCGTCACTGCCAACGGCCGGCGGCTCGAGATGGAAAACCAGCGGAATCGCGTGCTGGCCGGAGGCGAGACCGTGCTGGATGGCCTCGATGCTCGCCGGCAGATCAAGCTCCCGGCCAATCACTGCCTCCTGCAGCAGGTCCAGCTGCCGGGTGTCGTCGTTGAAGATGAAGCGGGCGTTTTGGGGGTCCCGCTCTAATTCGATGGCCAAGGGTTCCAGGAACGCCGTCAGCGCGGCCGGATCGATTCGGACTTCGTAGCCGGTGTCGGCAATACCCTCGAGACGAAGCATCTGGGCCAGTGCCTCGCGTTCGATGACCCAGGGTCCGCCATCCTCGGCGGTCAGCGTGAGCGCTTGGCTCAGGATCTCTTCCGCGAGGGCCGCTTGCTGGCTGACGTCCAGCACCTGTGGCGGACTCTCATGCACCACCAGATCGAGCTGAGCGTCGTACATGCGCTCGAAGGAGGGCTCCAGCGCTGCCAATGTCGCCCCAATGTCGAGGCTCCGGCCGATTTGGCCCGGCCGCGCTTCGATCTCCAGGCCGTTCAGACTCAGGCCGGCCTCTACTGTGGGGCGATCGATCTGCGCGGCCAACGCACCCAAGTAGCTGGCCCCGACCCGCTGGTCGAAGGTCACCCGTGGAGCGATCTGAATCCCCTGGCTCCAGGCCGTTATCTGTTCATACAGGTTCTGAATCAGTCCGCTGCCTCTCCCGACCCCCACAGCTTGCTCGGCCATGCTGGAGACGTCGATCGCCGCACCCAGCTCGGCCGGACGGGCGACCCAGTGGGAGCCCTGATCCCGGAGCAGGATGATGCCGGTCTGAGGATAGGTGAGCGCCTGGTTAAGCGCGAACTCGACCTCCGGCTGGTTCAACCCGCTCAAGTCACGTGCGGCTGCCGCAACGCCCGGCAGCACCCGACCTGCAAACGCGATGCGTGATCCCAGCACGGCTAGAACCAGAGTGGCCAACGCAGTCAGAGCGGCGGCCACTCCCATGCTGGTTAAGGCCTGGCCGATCGGGATCCTCTGCCTGGTTGCCGACATTCTGCTCCGGCTCGGACCGGACGGGCAGTATATCACCCGGACCTCACGCGGCGGTCGCAGCGGCGCGGTCTTGATTGGGCCGGAGATGGCCAATCAGGCCCCCTCGCTGGACCTTGCTTGACAGTGCCAAATGCGAGGGGTAGGATGCGCTCCTGCTCGGGCCCGCCCAAGGGATGCGGGC
>CAYHJH010000315.1:0-2138 GCA_964356605.1 uncultured Anaerolineaceae bacterium | reverse complement strand
GCCCGCACCTGGCCGCCCACGGCCCCATGGAGAAGGGCATCGGCGACGTCCGCCGCCTCTACTCCGGCGAGATCATCTTCGCCGACGAGCTGCTGTCACTGCGGCTGTGAGAGAGCCCGACCGGGCTGTGAAACCGCCGTAGGTCCCATACTCCCTTCCCTCCGACCACGGCTTCCGCGTCTCTGGTGATGTGTGGCAAGAAACTGCTAAAATATCAACAAGTTACTGCCATGCACCCAACAATAGGGGCCAGTTTTTGCTACCAGATAGACGTGTAAATGTGGTAGGATCTAGCTGGTATCTGGCATGGTTTCAGGTATGCTATGCAGCCAAGGGAGGTGCGCCCGATGAGCACGACTAAGGCTTCCCCCCGTCCTGACCTGGCGGCTCACGATTACGCCACCAGGGCACCATTGGCCTTCGTGGTGAAGGAACTGAGCGATTTGCTGGGGGCCAGACTCGTGGCGTACATCGCCGGAGTAAGTGAGACGCGGGCCGTGCATGGATGGGCGCGCGAGGGCCGCGCCCCAAAGGACCCTGAAGTCCCTGAACGTCTGCGGCTGGCGCTCCGGGTGGCAAAACTCATCAGCGACCACGACAATCCGCAGGTCGCACAAGCATGGTTCCAGGGCTTGAACCCTCAGCTTGGTGATCGCTCTCCAGCCCGCCTTCTACGCGAGGGCGAACTGAACGATGTTGGGCCTGAAATCATACTGGCCGCACGGGCGTTTATTATAGGGGGATGACGCCCGACCTTGAGGAGGTCCGTCCTGCTCGGCGCCTCCTTCGAGTAGGCCGACTCCCGGACCCATGGGCTTGGCCGGCATGGGAATATGCCGGAGCCGACGGCACGTTCGGCAATCGCTGGGATGATCCACAGGGCGTCTACCGCGTTCTCTACGCGTGCACAGAACTGCAGGGCTGCTTCGTGGAAGTTCTTTCACGCTTTCGACCCGATCCGGCTGTTGTCGCTGGCCTCCGCGCCATCGAAGGCGCGGACGAGGGCGAACCACTCCCGCCCGGCATTGTACCGCGATCGTTTCTTGAGCGGCGGTGCATCGGAGAAGCGGCTGTGCCAGGCGTATTCGCCGACATTGGAACAGCAGCTTCCCTGGCCCACCTTCACGTCGCTCTCGCGTCACGACTGATCCATTACGGGTTCGCCGAGCTTGACGCCGCCGCTATCCACCGTAGTGCACCCCGTCAATTCACACAAGAAATTTCGCGCTATGTATACGAGCGGTCCAACGATCGTGGGGAACCGAAGTTTCGTGGGATCGAGTACGAGTCGCGGTTCGGGGATGACTTTCACAACTGGGCAATCTTCGAACGAGTGGGCGAGACGCAAGCAGTTGTAAACCCATCGGCGGCGGCGATCCGCCGCGACGATCCTGCTCTTAACGCGGCACTCGCGCTCCTTGGCGTCACATTGCGGTAGTCTGCTGGCTCCTTGCTCGATACGCGATCTATTACAGAGTCCCGACGAAGGCGGCCGGCTGAAGTTGATTATCGGCTGTAAGCATGAACGCGAGAGGCTTCTGTCGCTGCGGCTGTGAAAATTGGCCGCCCGCACGTCAACGCCAAGGTATGTGCGGGCCCATAGGCAGCCGTCTCACGCAGGCCCGCACCATTTGGCCCCGAGAACGTCAGCTGGCAATCCGCGTCCTCTATTGCGTGGCGCCCGATTGCGAGGAGACGATGCTCTCCGCGAGCCGCGTGGCCGCTGTGGAAGGCATACGATGCTTCTCTGCTAGTGTCAGGACGAGTTGAAGGAGTTCCGAGTACCGGACCACTGTTGTCCGTGCTCGGTTGATCTCCAATCGACAGGTCGGATGAGTGAAGACGATGACGGATTCCACCCACCGGAGAGCCGTCGAAGCCAGGTCCGGGTGGCGCTCCGTGAGGTAGTACCGGACCGCGCAGCCCCCCGAGTTGACCTGCCGACTGATACTCCCCCGCCGGTGCCCGTTGACCGACCACTCGTCACCGTAGCAGCGAATGCGTCCAGCGATCCGCTTCGTCTCAATTACAACAACCCCACAAGGGCCGATGAGGACATGATCGACGTTCCCCCGTCCCCGTCGGAGCATCACGTCGTTGACGAGCCAGTAGTCATCAGGTAGGCGCCGGAGGAGGTC
>CAYHJH010000314.1:0-2139 GCA_964356605.1 uncultured Anaerolineaceae bacterium | reverse complement strand
GTCGCCCCCGTGCCGAAATATCCGAGGATCCTGGCGGTATGACGAGCACCTAGTACGAAATTGTCGATCACGATGTTCTCGTTCGGAGCGTGGGCGTTGGAACCGGGATACCCGATGCCTGCGGTGGCAACTGGCAGGCCCAGGCCATGGATGAAGGCGTAGTTGGGGCCAGAGCCACCGACAATTGGGTTGATCAGCTGCGGCATACCGTACACCTCGGCGGCAGTCTGAACTACAAGCTGAATGAACGGGTCATCCGGGTCGGTCCGGGCGGGAGGCTCGCTACCGAGGTCTCGAATGACGACCTCCGGGAAGCCCTCTTCATCCAGGTGGGCCCGCAGTTGTTCCAGAACCTCCTTCGGCCTCTGATCCGGAACGAGTCGAAAATCGACCTTGGCACTGGCGCGCGCCGGCAGCACGGTCTTGCTCCCGGGACCTTGATACCCAGCGGTCAGACCGCAGATAGTGCAGGTCGGGACAAACACAGACTCCCGCAAGAGTTCCAGCCCATCGTCGATTCCCTTCAAGTAACCCTCGATTCCGTAGAGCTCCCGATAGTGATCGCTCGGGTCAGGCAGCCGCTTCAGCAGCTCCAGATCCTGAGCCGTCGGGGGTACAACCCGATCGTAGAAGCCCGGTAGCCGGATGAGCTCGTCCGAGCCCTTTAGCGTGCGAAGCGCCCAGACCAGCCGCCAGGCCGCGTTGGGGAAGATGGAGCCACTCAGGCCGGAGTGCGAATCCCGGGAGGCCGTCTCGACGCTCAGCTCGACATAGCAGATTCCTCGCATCCCGGCGTCCTGGATGGGAGTGCCTTCGTGGTTAATTTCGCCGAACTCCCACAGGCAAGCATCGGCAGCCAACATCTTGGTGTGCCGCTCAATGAACTCCGGCAGATGAATGCTCCCGGTCTCCTCCTCGCCTTCGATGATGAACTTCACACTGCACGGCAGCTCGCCCTCCACTGCCAGAAATGCATCTACCGCTGCAAGCCGGCATTGAAGGTGGCCCTTGTCGTCGCTGATGCCACGAGCGAACATCTGTCCGTTGCGGCGGTTCGGTTCAAAAGGAGGAGTGACCCACAGATCGAGCGGCTCGGGGGGCTGCACATCGTAGTGATTGTAGAAGAGCAGCGTCGCGTCGCCTCGACCGGCCCGCTCGCCATAAACCACCGGGTAGCCATCGGTCGCCAGGATCTTTGTCTCGAACCCTCGGGCCTGGAGCATCTCTCCGACCAGTTCTGCGCACTCCTGCATGCCGAGTCCCTGAGCAGAAACGCTGGGCTGCGCGCACAGCCGTCCCAGCTCTTCCAGGGATCCCTCCAACCGCTCATCAATTTCCTGATCGATGGCCTGCCAATCTGTCATCATGGCGCCGATTATAGCCTCGGGGTTGTCCGAATTCGCATTCTGGCTGCAACGAATCTATAATCCGCCGCCTTTCATGCGGATCTACGACGTCTCGGTAGGAATCACGCCCGATATGCCGGTCTGGCCCGGAGACCCACCGGTCCGACTGAACCGCGTGAGGTCGATGGAAGACGGGGCAGAGGCCAACGTCACACACTTCGAAGCCGGCGTGCACGTCGGTACCCACATCGATGCCCCGCTGCATTTCATTAAAGGAGGGCGAAGCGTCGACGCCGTCCCGCTCAAGTCTCTGATCGGCCGAGTGTATGTGGTCGATTTGAGGCGGGCCCAGGTCCTGAATGCAGCCACGTTGGAGGCCGCCAGGATCCCCCCTCGGACCCGTCGGCTGCTGTTTAAGACCCGCAATTCGGACTATTGGACGAAGGGCGAGCGGAAGTTTCAGCGGGATTTCGTGGCGGTCGATTCGAGCGGGGCAGAGTGGTTGGTCCGCAAGGGAGTTCGCCTGGTGGGTGTCGATTATCTGTCGGTAGCACCGTTCGGAGATGCAGCCCCGACCCATCGGATTCTGCTGCAGGCCGGCGTCGTAGTCGTGGAGGGGCTAAGCCTGGCAGGGGTTTCCCAGGGCCGCTACTCCATCTACTGTCTGCCGCTCAAACTGGTCGGAAGCGACGGAGCCCCGGCTCGAGTGATCCTCGTCGGGGTCTAGGAGCTGAGCTTGACCTCGGCGAGCCCTTCGACCCTTCGGCTCCGCTCAGGGTGCACGGGCTCAGAC
>CAYHJH010000313.1:0-2145 GCA_964356605.1 uncultured Anaerolineaceae bacterium | reverse complement strand
AACATCCAGCTTTCCAAGGTCAGCCTGCCAATGTTGGAGCGGTTTGGAGAGGAATTGGGGGTCGACCCGCAGTACCGACAGGTCGGTTATTTCTTCGTCTTGACCCGCCCCTCGGACGTGGAGTCATTCAGAGCCACCGTGGACCTCCAGCGACGCTTGGGTGTGGAGACGGAGTGGTTGGACGGAGATGAAGTGCGCCGGCGACTGCCGCTCATGCGTCTTGAAGATGCGCTGGCCGGGACCTTCCACCAGAAAGATGGCCTGGCCGACCCTGGAAGCGTCAACCAGGGGTACTTGAATCGCGCGCGGGAGTTAGGCGTCGGGCTGTTCATGGAGACCCAGGCCACCGGTCTGCAGTTGAAGAACGACCGAGTAGTCGCAGTGCAGACCAACCGGGGGCCGGTGGCATGCGAAAATGTAATTGACGCGGCCGGGCCCTGGGCCGCGGAAGTCGGGCGCTTCGTCGGCCTCGATATCCCGATCCGCCCGATTCGCCGCCAGATGGTTACCACCACGCCACTCGAAGGGCTACCTGCGGATTTCCCCTTCGTGATTGACTTCGCCCAATCGCTCTACTTTCACCCCGAAGGAGAAGGCCTGCTTACCGGGATGTCGAATCCGAACCAGGCACCTGGCTTCAATCAAAGCATCGACGAGGACTGGGAGTTGACCGCGTTAGCGGCCGCCATGCAGCGCATGCCGATGCTCGAGCGGGCCGGACGGCTGGCGGGCTGGGCTGGGCTCTACGAAGTGACGCCCGACGCGCACCCGATCTTTGGGCCGAGTCCGGTGGAGGGATTCTGGATCGTCGCCGGGTTTTCCGGGCATGGCTTCATGCACGGCCCGGTGGCTGGTAAGTTGATGGCCGAGTTCCTGCTCGAGGGCCAGCCGCACACGGTGAATGTCTCCACGCTGGACCTCGCCCGATTTACGGAAGGCCGCGAAATGCGGGAGTACAACGTCATTTGACCGATTGCATCAGAGCGCTCCGAGCTCGAATGTGGCTATGCGCAACCGGGCGCCTGGTGCGCGTGGGGCATGCGCGGTCAACTCCATCCGCATTCCGCTGGCCATGACCCAGGCCGAGATCCTGACGATCGGTACGGAGCTGCTGCTCGGCGAAATCCTCGACACCAACACTCAGGTGATCGCCCGGGCCTTACGCGGAATCGGTCTGGATCTCTTCCGCACCGGTATGGTCGGCGACAACGCCGAGCGAATCGCGCAAGCGGTCACGGATGCGCTCAACCGGTCACAGGTGTTGATCACGGCCGGCGGCCTCGGACCCACCGTCGACGATCCGACCCGGGAAGGGATCGCGCTGGCGTTCGGTGTGGAACTGGAGTTTCGGGCGGAGCTCTGGGAACAGATCCGGGAACGCTTCTCCCGCTTCGGAGTCGAACCGCCCGAAAACAACCGGCGCCAGGCCATGCTGCCTGCCGGCGCGACCGCGATCGAAAATCCCGTTGGGACTGCGCCCGCCTTTCGGTTCGAGCGCGGCGAGCGAATGGTGATTGCGCTGCCCGGCGTGCCGGCGGAGCTGATCCATCTCTTGGAAACCGAGGTCGTCCCCTACCTTCGCAGTTCCTTCAACTTGCGCGGTGTCATCAAGTCCAGGGTTATCCGCACCGCCGGGGTTGGTGAATCCTGGCTGGACGAACGCATCGGCGATCTCGAGCGGCTCAGCAATCCGACCGTCGGGCTGGCTGCACATCCCGGCCGAGTGGACATTCGCATCACCGCCAAGGCGGACAGCGAAACGGAAGCCGATATCATGATCGCTACGATTGAGGCCACCCTGCGGGAGCGCCTCGCCGACCGGATCTACGGCGTTGATCAGGAAACCCTCGAATCCGCCACGCTGACGCTCGTGTCCGCCGCCGGTTGGCGTCTGGCGGTGGTCGAGGCCGGCGCGGGAGGTGTGTTAACTGGCTCACTTGCCGCAGTGGAAGGAGACGCCTTCATCGGCGGCGAGGTGCTGACTGGACCAACCAGTCCCGAAGTTGGACGCCGAGCTCTCGATCAGATTCTGGCCGAACATGGCGCCGAAGTTGGCCTCCTGCTCCTGATGCGGAGCAGCCAGGCTCAGCACGAGATCGACTTATCGCTCCGTTGGCCCGGCGGATCAAAAGACTGGCAGCGCTC
>CAYHJH010000312.1:0-2153 GCA_964356605.1 uncultured Anaerolineaceae bacterium | reverse complement strand
CACCTGAGGGCGAATTTGGCGAGAAGGCCACCGCTCAGCCTCCGCGCGATCCTAGGCGGCTCATTCAGCACCGTCTGGCTGTGTAGAGTCGCGAATGACGGAGAATACGAGCATGGGCGGTGATCCAATCCTTAAGGTCATCACGCGCGTAACACGACCTCAGTCGTTACGCCGGAGGATGAAGATCGCTCCTGTCATCTCCGCCGCGTCCCTGACGGTTTTCGTCCCTTTTCTCGGACTTGCGTTCCACGAGGTAGCTCCGCTTGATGGTCCGCCAGTCCTTGGATGGAAACTTGGCGTCGGAATGTGGCTCGCTTCGATCGCGCTGATACCTGCTTACTCCATTTGGGCAACGAAGGTCGCAAGAGCCAGAACCGCCTATGCGCTGGCATCGTTGGGGATCCTTCCCTTTGTTATCGGGACCGCAGATGGCGCACTTCGGTTTGGGTTTGGGTTGCTTGGACCACCAATGGGGCTCATTGTGGCCGCCGGCCTCGTTCTCGGCTTGGGAACCCTACCTGCGACAATCAGAACCCGCAGAATGCGGCACAGCGAAGCGTTGACAAGGGGCCACCTGCGGCGAGCGCTGAACAAAGAGACCAGTACTTGGGATCCCCAGTACGACAACGATGATCCACTCGATAGAGCTCTGATGAACAGACCTGGTTGCCTGATGCGTCTGCTCCCCTGGATCGGCCCGGCAATCGGAATGTCGCTGGACGAGTTGTTTGGCCGCGCCGCAGCCAATCGGCTCATGGCTTACATCGCGATCTCGCTTGGATACGGCTTCGTGTACTTTTGGATTGCCGCGACTGGAGCACAGTTCCTTGAACTCCGCAAGATTGAGACGGAGCTCGGGCGGCCAATCATGTTGGCCGAGGAGCCCGCGGGCGGGTAAGGTATTCAAGTCGAGATTCCGCCGATCCCGACCCCGCCCGGACTATTCTCCGCGGCATCAACACCAGTGCCGCTAAATTTCAGGTTGCCAACCATAACCCTGACCCCGGCTCCACCCTCGGCGATGCCCACCCCCGAGCCTCCTCCGGTGGCTACGCCTTCACCATCAGATTGAGGCCGCGAGGATCAGTTTGGCTCGTCGGGCCTGATCGGAATGCCTCCAACAGTGAGTTGGCCGACCGACTAGGTGCCTAACCCAGCAGGCGGATGGAATATAAGAGCGTACTCAAGGCATCCCTTCCCAAATCCGTCCGCGGAAGGCTTCGGCGAGTGCCGTTTGTGTCGGCTGGCATGCTGACCGTGTTTGGGCTGATGATTGGATTGATCCTAGGAGAATTGTCCAAAGGCGAATGGTCGATCTTGGACTGGACCACCGGAATACTGCTCTGGCTGTTTGCCATCCTGCTTGTACCGGTTTATGTGGTCGCGGCGGCGAGGATTAGGAGGGCCGCTGCCGTCTATGTCGGCCTTGCCCTCGCCATGTTGCCTAGCGGTGTAGCTTTGTTGGATGGCAGCATCAGGCTTTCCGTGAACATCCTGGGGGCCGGTTCGACCCTACTCATTGGCCTTGGCCTACTAGCGGGATTGGGAACAATGCCATTCGTCATTCGTGATCGACGCCAATGGTTCCAACAAGCGCTTCGGGGAGGTCACCTCAGCAGCAGCCTGGACAGAGCTACCGGCAAATGGGATCCCCAACATGATCTGGGTCAGATAGAGTCAAGCGAATTGTTGAATAGGCCGGGGTGTCTTCTTCGACTGCTCCCCTGGGTGGGACCGGCGATTGGCATGTCCTTGGACAACATTTTTGGGGAGGCTACGGCGCTCCGGATCTTCGTGTATTTGTTCCTCCTGCTGGGCTATGCGTTCACCTATTTGCCTGTGGTGGGCGGTCTAGTGCAGCTGCTCGAATTCCGACGGCTGGAGAAAGAGCTCGGCCGGCCGATCCTCATTGCGGAAGAACCTGCGTCCGAAAGGCGTTAGTCAAACGCTCACGGAGGCGAAGGGGCCGGGCTGCTCAATCCGACCCTTAGGCGTGACACCCTGCGGAATCAATAGCCAAAGAATTGGACACATTGCTCATGCCGCGTGAGTCTGAGATGTTGACGTTTCTGCGCCGGACAAGCCCCAGGTCAATCAGGCGACGGATACAGCTCGCCCCTGTGATCTCGCTAGCGATGCTAACGGTATTTGTC
>CAYHJH010000311.1:0-2154 GCA_964356605.1 uncultured Anaerolineaceae bacterium | reverse complement strand
TGTAGTAGCGACTTCAGTCGCTACCGAACGTGATTGCGGAACGTGAGGTGACACTGAGTCCAAACTTGCCTGCTGGAGTCACCGCCCAAGGTCAAGATCACGATGAACGATAAAGCTCGCGAGCCGGTGATCCTGAGTGCGGTTCGCACCCCAATCGGGAAATTCCAAGGAGCTCTGAGCCGAGTCCCTGCAACGGACCTCGGTGCACTGGTGGTCCGGGAGGCGGTGCGGCGGGCAGGCCTAACCGACCCGACGGAGATCGATGAGGTCCTCATGGGCAACGTGGTGTCGGCTGGGCTCGGGCAGGCGCCTGCCCGGCAGGCCGCGATTCGCGCTGGCCTTCCACCGACCGTCGGAGCGACCACGCTGAACAAGGTCTGCGGGTCCGGCCTCAAGGCTGGGATGTTCGCCGCCCAAGCGATCAAGGCAGGCGACGCCGAACTCATCGTCGCCGGAGGTATGGAGAGCATGAGCCGTGCGCCGTTCCTCGTGCGAGGTCGGGCTGGGGAGCTGCGGTACGGACACGAGTCACTGGAAGATTCTCTTCTTTTGGACGGCCTGTGGGACCCGTTCGAACAGTGGGCCATGGGCATGGCCGCCGAATTCATCGCTGACGAATATGAAGTGACCCGCGAGGCGATGGATCGGTGGGCAGTGGCCAGTCAGCGCAAGGCCGTGGCCGCGCAGGACGCCGGCAAGTTTGAGTCCGAGACGATCGGGGTTGAGGTGCAGGCCGAGAACGGTGAGCTGCATACGGTCTCAACGGATGAGGCCCCGCGGCGTGACACCTCGCTCGAGAAACTCGCCGCGCTCAAGCCGGTATTCTCGGAGAAGGGTCGGGTGACCGCTGGCAATTCGCCCGGCCTTAACGACGGGGCCGCAGCCATCGTTTACGCCAGCCGTGAGAAGGCCGAACGGCTCGGGCGGCAGCCTCTTGCCAGGGTCGTCGGCTATGCGCAGGCAGCCGTCCCACCGAAGGAAATGTTTATCGCACCGGCCCGTACCATCCCCAAGCTGCTGAGAAAAGTCGGTTGGACCGCAGAGGACATCGACCTGATCGAGCTGAACGAAGCCTTCGCTGCTCAGGTGCTGGCAGATGGTTACGCCCTTTCCGAAAATGGTTGGGACTGGGACAAGGTAAACGTCCACGGCGGCGCCATCGCGCTGGGCCACCCGCTGGGGGCCTCAGGCGCACGGATCTTGACCACACTCATCTATGCGCTGCGTGATCGCGGCCTCTCAAAGGGGATCGCTTCGCTGTGCCTCGGTGGTGGCGAGGCGGTCGCGATGGCGATCGAGCTGGAGTAGACGATGAAGGTTGAGAGAATCCTTGTGGTGGGAGCGGGCACCATGGGCAACGGGATCGCCCAGACCGCTGCAGTTTCTGGTTACCGCGTGACCCTGTCGGACGTCGATCCCACGGCGTTGGAGCGCGCCAAGGCTTCGATCGAAAAATCCGCCAGCAAGCTGGCGAAGAAGGGCGTGATCGACGACCGGCAGCTCCAAGCCGCTTTGAGCATCCCGACTGCGATGAACTTGCAGCCGGCCGTTGAGGCCAATCTGATCATCGAGGCGGCGACCGAGAATCCGGAGGTTAAGCTTTCCGTCTTCAAAGAGCTTGACCGACTCGCCCCGCCCCAGGCCGTGCTCGCCTCCAACACCTCCTCCATCTCGATCACCCGCATCGCCGGCGTCACTTCTCGACCGGACAAAGTGATCGGCATGCACTTCTTCAATCCGGTGCCGTTGATGAGACTGCTGGAGATCATCCGTGGCCTCAAGACCTCCGATCAGACTCTCGAGCTGGCCTTCGAGGTCGGCCGCAAAATGGGTAAAGAACCGGTGCAGGCAAAGGACTCGCCGGGCTTCATCTCCAATAGAATCCTATGCCCGATGATCAACGAGGCCGTATTTGCCCTGCAGGAGGACCTCGGAACTGCAGATGACATCGATACGATCATGAAGCTCGGCATGAGCCACCCCATCGGCCCCCTGGCGCTGGCTGACCTGATCGGCCTGGATGTGCTGCTGTTCATCATGCAGGTCCTGCACCGGGACCTCGGCGACGATAAGTACCGCCCCGCGCCCCTCTTGCGCCAGATGGTGGACGCCGGCTTCCTTGGCCGAAAAAGCGGTCGAGGCTTCTTCCAGTAC
>CAYHJH010000310.1:0-2164 GCA_964356605.1 uncultured Anaerolineaceae bacterium | reverse complement strand
TCGACGGAACCGCCGCGGTGTGTTATTGCCCGGTTCAGTCTCATCCGAGTCATCTATGACCTCTTCAGACCTCTCGATGTGCGCAGCGCAGCAAGAGCTAAACGCGGCGGTGGGAGGGGTAGGAGTCAAGCGAAGCTTGGAGTTTGCTGGCTAGTGTGCGAGAATAGCTTCGCCGATGGTTAACAACTCAGACGGTTCGAAGCTCAGCCTCTGGAACCGATTCCTGAATTGGCTGCGCGGCCCGGCACCGTCACCGGAGTCGGGCGCTGATCTGGCGGACACTGCTCCACTCACCCCGGAGAGCGCTGAGCAGATCGCTGCAGGCAGAATCCGAGAAAGCCTCGCGGCCGGCAGCGCACAGTCACCAGGTTTGGAGCGCGAGTCGAACGAGGACACGCTGTTCATGATGTACGGAAACTCCTCTGGCGAGGAGGCGCTGCCGGAATTCGGATTGTTTTGTGTGGCCGACGGCGCGGGGGGGCTCGGCCATGGAGAGCTGGCGAGCTCAATCGCCGTCAAGGCAGTCGTGCGTAGCCTGATGGAAGAAGCGGTGCTGAACACTCTCACGGTAGACAGCGAGGAAAGGAAGCCGCAACTAGAGCAGGTCGCGCGCCAGGCCTTCGCACGTGCCAATGAAGCAGTTCGGGAGAAGGCCAATGGCGGCGTAACCACCCTGACGGTCGCGATTCTCATGAACCACCAGATGACGATCGGCCATGTGGGCGATAGCCGGGCATACCTGGTCGAGAACGGAGTGCCGAAGGTGCTCACCCGTGACCATTCGTATTCGTGGAGACTGGTCGAGATCGGCCAGATCACTGCTGCCGAGGCGATGGACCACCCAAAGCGCAATCAGCTGTGGAACGCGGTCGGCCAGGGTTCCAACCTGGTAGTTGAGGTGAACAGCTATCCGGTCCCGCGGGGCGGGTACTTGTTGCTGTGCAGCGATGGTCTGTGGGGCGAGATCTCGATGGACGAGATAAGCTCTGTGGTTGACCTGTACGGCGAGCCGAACGAAGCTTGCGAGGAGCTAGTGCGAGCGGCGAACGCCGCAGGCGGGCCAGACAACATTTCTGCCCTGCTGGTGGCCTTCCCGAGCATTTAGAGTGACATGCCGGCTAATCTTGGATAGCTGGTCGGTTTCACGGGGCAGCGCGGGGCTCGCTGCCAGTAAACGAGCGAACCGCCGAATGTGGGGGGTGCATCCGGCGGTCCTAAAGGCTTCGGGGCACTACCGTCCGTGTAGGGGGAACACGACTTCGGTAGGTTGTTTCCCCTAAGACCAGCCCGTTGCCGGGCCAGTCCTGCGAGAATCTTATCATATCCCTTAGGGATTTTTTCATTAATGGGCTATAAAAATTACGCGGGCCGTTGGTGTTACCGCCTCCTTGGCTCCTATGCTATATTCCGCCGCCATGGGTAGCGTCCGGCGGGCCACCTGGAGACAGTTCCTCCCGTTCCTCGGACTCAATGTATTGGTTTCGGGGTTGACTGTGGTGCTGGTCCTGGCCATTTGGGACCGGAGCCCGAAGCTGCCGAAACTTCCACCGACACCAACTTTCGACATCTCAGCTCGCTTGGTAAGCGCAATTCCGACAGCTACAGCGACCTTGCTGCCCTCTCCGACGCCGGTCACCTACACCGTGCGTCCGGGCGATACACTCGGTGCTATCGCGGCCGAGCTCGACATACCGATGGAAAACCTGATGGCGGCCAATGGCCTGACAAACCCCGACGCGCTGACAGCGGGCCAGGTACTGATCGTGCCTTCGCTGGAAGGGCCGGAGACTCCCGAGCCGGATTCTGTCGGCGTCGAGGTTAGCCCGACCCCGGAGGGCGCGCCGCAGGTTGTCATCCGCGGTGCGTATGAGCGCGGCGACCTGCAGACTGAGTTTGTCTACTTGGAGAACTTGGGCGGTGTAGCGGCGATGCTGGGCTGGACCTTGGATGACGGTGAGGGGAACATCTTTGCTTTTCCCAGTTTCACGCTGTACAACAGGGGAGGGGTGAATGTGTATACCCGGTCTGGCACAAATTCTGTGATCAACCTGTATTGGGGGCTGGACCGGCCGCTGTGGACGCCGGGAAAGGTGATCACCTTGCGAGACGCCGTGGGGGAGGCACACTCTCGGTTCGAGGTCCCCGGCGGCTAGGTCGATCGCTC
>CAYHJH010000309.1:0-2165 GCA_964356605.1 uncultured Anaerolineaceae bacterium | reverse complement strand
CCACACTGTCTGGGGTGGGCGTGGAGAACTCAGACGTGCTGTGGATCCGACTGGCAGGGGAAGCCTCGCGCCCGGCTGAAGCGACGGATCCCAATTCCTTGGCTGGGGGCGGAGCCAAGAAGCCGCTAGCTGGCCCCGGGCCTTTGGATCCCGCGGCCGATTCTGTAGACCCTCGAGGGTCTCTGCCTCCACCAGTGGATACTGGCGTTGCGATCGGCAATCCTTCGATCGTCAGCCGGGAAGGATTTGTGTTCGAGCTCGGCGACTCACGCACTTTGATCGGGCGTTCGGGCCGCGGCTACCAACCGGATGTCGATCTTACAGACCTTGATCCGGAATTCGCCGCCTCAAGAAGGCACGCCGTGATCGAGGCCCAGGCCGACGAGTATGAGATCACAGCCCTGCGGACCACGAATGGAACTTATGTCAATGGGGTGGAACTCGCCCCCGGAGCCAAGCGCCGATTGAGCACGGGCGACGAGATCCAATTTGGGTCAGAGGGGGTGAAACTTACATTCTTTAGCTCAGGCCACGTCCTCTCGAGCTCCTTCTTCAAGTAGTTACAACGCGTACTCTGACTATCTCGAATGGGTGGTGCACCCCATTTCTTGGACACCCTCAGGCATCCGGATTTGTGATGCTACGTCCGCTGCCACTGAGTCGCGATGAAAGCTGCGGGTGCTCGGTATCCGATTCGTTGAGTGGCGTCGTTCTCCGTTGTGGTATCGCATCCTTTCTGCGACCAGGTGCTGTAGCTCTGCCAGCGTGTGCGCATCCAGAAGCAGGGAGCGGCTCTCTGTCTTGAAGCGGCTGTTGAAGCTCTCCATCTCCGGATTGCCCCTGGCTCCGTTGAGGGCATAGGACACCCTGGCCCGGTCCTCCACCAGCAATTTGCCGACCCAGCCGTAGCCCGTGAACACCGGGTCTTGGTCGTGATGAACGATAAGCCCTTGGATCTCCGCTCTCTGCTCGGTCAGGGTGCGTTTGGCCCATTCCCGGCCTCGAGCGCCAAGGGGAGCCCCTGGCGCTTGGCAATCTCCCGCAGCAGCCGGAAGTATCCTACTGCGTCTTCTTGCTCCCGGAAGAGGGCAAAGGCAACTTCGCCGGTGGCGTCATCGATCGCCGCGATCAGCACCAGCCGGGGGCCACGCAGGCCCGCCGCGTGGCGGAACCTGCGCACGGTGGAACGGGAGAGTTTGACACCATGCTCCTCGGCCAGCACATCGGTCAAGTGGCAGTCGTTGTAGTCGGGACAGCGCCTACGGCCCCACTCCAGCACCTGCCGGTGAACGGCTTCGGGGATCCGGTGCGGGGAAGGGCAGCCGCGATTGCCATGGGGCAGGGCGGCTGCCCCATGCGGGCGGTAACCGGCTCGCAGTCTCCGCACCTGCCGCAGCGACAACCCGAGCAGACCTGCCGCCGCCTTCGCCGTCATCCGGCCGGACTCAAGCTCGTTGAGTACCTTGCGCCGCTGTAGATTCTTGCTGTTCAATGTCACCTCGGTATTCATGGGGTGACATTTTCACCCTGGACCGAACGCCAGGGCGGGCTAAACAGTTAGGGGGTGACAGATTCATTGGACAACAACAGCAGCCCGAAGTCCTTGTTGACGGAACTCCCCCGCCGCTATAAGATGGCTCCAGCGAGGCACATTGTCCCAAATTCGCGCCGAGCCAAGCGAACTCGCCCAAACAGCTCGCAAGTTTGGTGACCTGGCCGTCCGGCTGAGCCAGTTGGCCGCTGAGACGGTTCAGGCGGCCGAGAGCGCTCCAAGCTACGAAGGTCAATTCGCTCCACAAGTTCAGGCCATGAGCCAGGAGGCCCAATCCCGGCTATCGCAACAAGCTGAGCGATTGCGAACGCTGGGCGAAGAGCTGGCCGTAACCGCAACCGCCTTCGAATCGGCAGACCAGCAATCCATCCAAGGCTTCGAGCAGCTCGTACTTCAGTTCAGGGGCCTGCTGGATGGACTCGGGCAATTGCTGCCTGGCGGGTTGGGTGCCACGATTTCGCTGGGGCAGCCCCTGCTTGGATTGCAGCAGGGCGCGACGCCGCCCGAGCCTCCGAAGGAGGAAGAGGATGAGAAGAGTCTGCTCGAACGGTTCGCAGATCAGCTCGACCTCGAATTCATTTGGAGCATCCTAACTGACAAGTTTATCGCCGCG
>CAYHJH010000308.1:0-2165 GCA_964356605.1 uncultured Anaerolineaceae bacterium | reverse complement strand
TACGGGGTGTGGAAGGTCCACCCTGGAAGCAGTTTCTGGATTGGATCGTGGGCTTTTTCCAAGGGGACCTTGGCAATTCCTACGCAAACCCAAACGAAACTGTCTTGGGAATGATGTTGAGGCTCTTGCCCCGAACCCTGATCCTTTTCTTGCCGGGGACGCTGATCGGCTTTTTCCTTGGGCTGTGGTTGGGCAAGGTGATCGCCTGGCGGCGAGGAGGATGGCTTGAGCTTGGGGCCACCCTGGGCGGCACCGCTCTCTACACCTCATTCGCACCCTGGCTGGCCTTCCTCATGATCAATGTCTTTGGGTTGGCGCTCGGCTGGCTGCCGGCCGAGAAAATGATCGATCTGGAAACGTGGCTTGAGACGGATGCGACCGTGGATCAAGTCGTGTTGAGGATGCTTCAGACGGCCGCGACCGCCGCCCTGCTGGTTCTACTCGTCGCAAGAGTGTCGCGGAGGCTGCCGGAGCCGCGGTCCAGGTACCGGGCCATTGGGGGAGGGCTTATCCTGGTCTTGGTCGTCGGAGGGTGGCTTGCCTCCGGCTGGGCGCCGCAAGCACTGGACATTCTGGAGCACCTGGCCCTGCCACTGATCACCCTCATCCTGCTTTCCTTCGGCGAGACGATGATTGCCATGCGGACGACCATGGTTGAGTCGCTCGGTGAGGATCATGTGCCTGCGGCACGTTCGAGGGGGCTGCCAGACAAAATGGTGCGTGATCGCTATGTGGCGCGACTGGCCGTGCTCCCGGTGCTCACCCGGTTTGTGGTCTATCTGCCCTTCGTCATGATTGGCAGCTTGGTCTTGGAGCGTATGTTCAAGTGGGAAGGCATCGGACTGGCATTGGTGGAGGCTGCCGATGCCTATGACCTGCCAGTGCTGATGGGCACGCTTTCAGTAGCCGGTGTCGGAATCCTAATTGCCCACCTGATTGTGGACGGATTGACCGCGTGGCTTGATCCCAGGCTCCGAGCAGTCGGGCGGCCCGTGGAAGGCTGATCGTGCGGTGCAGGGCTTGATATGGAAGGTCTGAAGAATACACAGCTTGCCTACGAACCCGGAGTAGCGGGCTTCCTGCGCGGAGTCTTGAGGCGTCGAAAAATGCAGCTCGGCGCCTGGCGACGGGACTGGGCGCGCTTTCTGGCTAGGCCGACGGCCGGGATAGGTCTGACGATTATCGTGATTCTTGGTCTACTGGCCCTGGCGCACCCCATCCTGATTGGCACGGTCTGGGACGAGGCCACCTACGATCCGATTGTAGGTTTTGACGTGGAGACAGCACCTCATCCGACTTTTCCCTCCGCGAGGCATCTGCTTGGGACAGACTCGAAAGGGCGGGATGTTCTTAGCCAGTTGGCGTTCTCTGCCCGCACGTCCTTTGGCGTGGGGCTGGTGGCCGCCGTCGTGGGCACGATCCTGGCCACGGTCCTGGGGGTCGCGGCCGGCTATTTTGGAGGGAAGATCGATTCGGCAAGCATGACCTTCGCCGACGCCATGATTCTCTTGCCGCCTCAAGTCGTTCTGCTGATCGTGGGCCTGATCTTTGAGATGAGCTGGCTCCACGTGGGCCTGCTGTTCGGCGTGTTCGCCGGGCTGGGAAGCCTGGCTCTACTGGTCAGGGGGCATACCAAGACCCTCCACGCCAAGCCCTTCGTTCAGGCCGCGCGCGTGGTCGGCGGGGGCGATTGGCACATCATCCGATTCCATATCCTGCCCGGTCTGATCTCCTTGATCGTGGTGAACATGATGTTCATTGTTACCGGTTCCGTGATGATGGAATCGTTATTGTCTTTCCTGGGCCGGACGGAGATTCGGATGAGCTGGGGGACGATGATCTGGCTCGCACAGACCACATTCCGAGAAGCTGCCGTCGGCGAGCAATGGCATGTGATCATTCCGCCGGCATTGGCCATCATGCTGTTCTGCGGATCGTTCTATCTGGTGGGCAGGGCCCTCGATGAAGCGGTCAATCCGAGGCTGAGGCCTCGCTAGACCTCGGGCAGCCCGGTTCAACTCTCCGTACATCGACGCTCAGCAAATCCCAACGCGGGGCGACCTCGGGCCTGGCCTGGGAAATTAGGCCTGATTGCCCGAAGCAATCGCTATGCTAGAATGCGGCCATGGCCAGCCCCCGGATCCTGATCGTCGATACCGACCACC
>CAYHJH010000307.1:0-2167 GCA_964356605.1 uncultured Anaerolineaceae bacterium | reverse complement strand
GGCCTTGACCTCGTTCGCCCGCCGGCCGACCGCTGGGCGCTGATCCTTGGGCAGCCCTCGCAGTCCGTCGAGGATCTCAGCCAGCGCAGCCGAGCGCCCCAGGTGCCTGACCTTCCATACCTGCAGATCGGAGGCCGAGGAGACCAACTGCAGCTGCTCGCGCGCCCCGCGCTCGATCTGGTCCAGCCGTTCAATCATGTCCTACGCTCCATCGCCAAATGAAAACTCCCGCCCCTCAAGGGACGGGAGCCTCTCCCGCGGTACCACCCTTGTTGGCCAGCCTGGCCCACTCTTATCCGACGGATCCTGGAGGGACCATCGGCTCCCCTATGCTAACGGTGGGACTCCGGCCCGAACTAGTGGCTCCTCGTCTCTGGCTTGGACTCGGTGCGTTCACCCGGGCAGCTCGGGAGGGAACTTCGGCGGGTTTCCTTCGGACCGGGGTCTCAGTCACGCCCCGGCTTCTCTGGCGAATTCGGCCCGCCTACTTTCCTCTGTCACAGCCGATTGAATTGTCTCGGCCATTATCGCCAAATCACCTCGCTTGTCAACTTAAGCCGCTCCAGTTGGTCTCTTCGGTCGGCCACAGTCTACAATTCAGCATTTCCGCTTAGGGCCGATCAGGAAGGCCCACAGACTGGGCCAGCGTTCTTTGATTATGGTGTGATCATCGGTGACGGTCTTATGGGTGGTGAGGTAGATCTCGCTCAGCGCCAGTCCAAACAGCAGATAGACCCAGGACTGCGTAAGCCACCCAAAAACAAATGGCAAGCTGAACAGGCTGATCCGGGTCGCCCAGAAGGAATTGCGCGTGATCACGCGCACGAGCGCCCAGATGCCGACCCCGATCAACAGCGTCTGCCAGGAGAGCAGCAGCATGGCGGCCAACCCGGCCGTATTCCCCCGCCCGCCGGCGAACCCCAGCCAGACCATCCAGCGGGTGCCGATCACGGTCGCCAACACGGTGACGCCGATGGCAACCGGGCTGTCGTTCACGCCGCGCGCCAGCGCGACGGCCAGCAGCCCCTTGGCGGTCTCCCCCAGGTATACCAGCAACCCTGCCCAGCGGGTCACGCTGAGCGCCACATTCATCACGCCCACGTTGCCGCTTCCCAGTGTTCGCAGATCCTTGCCGGTGACCACCTTGGTGACGATCCAGGCAATCGGAATCGATCCCAGCAGGTATCCGGCGACCGCCAGGCCCAGGATTTGAAGAATCACCCTACGCTCTCGTGTTTGAGATTTGGTGCGGATTCATTTCGCTCTCGTGCTGCACTCTCCCCAGAGCCGCCCTGACCCCGATCGGTTAATCGATTCAGTTGTAGGTCTCTCCCCTTTCGTTGCTGGCGTGCTGATCTCCGCCGAAGCCCTACGCGGTCCCGGTCTTAGACACCGGCGCAGTTGTCAACCGAAGGCTCGAGAAAACCCACGGCCCGCCGAAACTGGTCCAGCCACCGATCAGGGCGTACCGCAGGATCCGGAAAGGAAGGTAGTAGGCTTCCCCTGCTTCCGGGAAGATGGCGCGCAATCCGAAGAACAGAGCGATGACGATTGCCACACCTAAGAAGTACCGCACTGCCCGCTGCCAGATTGGACCGGTTGCGCTGAAGTGCACATAGCGGTGGCTCAGCGCCACTCCGGCGCCTAAGCCAGCAAAGGCCGAAATTGCCGAAACCAGGTCGTTGTTGGGATCGAGGGCAATGAAAATCCCCGCCACGCCCAGGCACAGCAGGATCTGCGGGACAGTGCCCAGCGAAAGCAACCAGTGCTCTATTCGGATACCGCTGTCCAGATACAGCACCAGAATGAGCATCCCGATCGTCCACCCGCCCAGCACATCGGTCGGGAAATGCACGCCCAGGTACACCCGCGAAAACCCGATCAGAATCATGAGTGCGATCGCGCCGGCCCAGGCCCTGCGACTATGCAGCCAATAGGCGAGGAACCCCCAAAACACGATCGCATTCTGCGCGTGTCCGCTGGGGAGACCGTAGCCATGGGCCTGCTCGATGCACACTTCAGGTTGGATGTCGCACGGCCGCGGCTGCATCAGCACATCCTTGAGCACCACATTGAGCGAGCCGGAGAGCAAGGACAGGATCCCAAGCCGTACCCCCAACCCGTAGTCAAAGCACCAGATGATCGCCGGTGCCAGCAGTAGATAGAA
>CAYHJH010000306.1:0-2168 GCA_964356605.1 uncultured Anaerolineaceae bacterium | reverse complement strand
GCGGCCGCGAACTTCCGCCTCGGCCAGTATCTCCACGCCGAGGGGCACTGGGAGGACGCGATCCCGTACTTCAAGGGGGCGCAGGCGCTCCGCCCGGAGAGCTGGTGCTACAAGCGGCAGGCCTGGGCCCTGTCGGACGCCGAGAAATACTACGGGACGAATTTTAAAAAAGAGGTGGAGGCGCTGGCGGGCAAGCCCTACTACGCGCCCCTGGACCTTCCGGAAGGATCTGCGTAGCTTGCCGGAGAGGGAGCTAAGGCTCGTCAAGCGAAGCGCCGAGTTCATTCCGAAGGACGACGCCAGGCTTCTGGCAAGGAGACTGCGTGGAATCTACGTTCTCTATAAGATGCGTCGCAATGAAGGGCGTGCGAAGTCCGACGTCCTATACGTGGGCATGGCAACCGCAGGGAGAAGGGGCGGTTTGCGCAGCCGTCTGATGTCCCACGAACTCGAAGGCCTCTTTCGCCACATCTACCGCAAGGACTCGGCGGCGAACGCTCTCAACATTCAGAGAGGCTTCAAGAAGGCGAGGCGCGTCCGCGACAACGATCTCAGCAAATGGCATGGGGCGCGGCAGTGATGCCGTAGTCTAACATCGCACTCGAGCGGACCGCTGGCTCGCATTCGCTCGCCCCGGCCGCTGACCGCGGGCGTTCGAAGTGGGGGACAGAGGCATGGGAACGAAACTGGCCAAGTTGTCCGACAAACCACGATGCGGGCTCTGCGGCAAGACCAGAGGCCTGGCCAGGACGGAGTGCTGCAGCCAGTGGATATGCGACGACGAGCACAAGTATGTGATCTTCTCCTACGCTCGCAACAGCTGCCATCGGAACCACCGCCGCTTGACGCTGTGCGGGTACCACCACGTGGAGGGCCACGCCGGATCTTGGAAGGATTGTTCCCTTTGCAGTCGCAGTTTTGAGGCCGAGATATATGTGTGGTACGGCACGAACGTGTACAACTTCGAGAAGCTCGAAAACCCCCCATCCTACGAGCCCACGAAGTGTTCTGGATGTGGCGCCGTGATCATCCTGAGCGAGGGCGGTTATTCCATGCTTGGAACGGAGTACTCGTGTGAGAACTGTACGGCAACGGAGATGAGGGGCGCGTCCCGTCGAGCTGCCGCATCCAGCCGGCGGCGGGCACGCGGCGGGCTCGGCGGAAGACGGACGCGACCTACCCGCACCCACCGCGGCTGAGGGCGCGGTCCGTTAGGCGGCCTGTTGGGATGAAGGAATAGGAGCGCGGGGTATTTCCGTCGACTGGAGGCCTTGACCGCGAGCGACTGGCTTATAAGGGAGCTGGCGAACGGGCCCGGGTCCCTTTTGACGTGGAGCCCGTTCCGCATTAGAGTGGGCCCATGGCTCCCACCATCGTGGGCTGGGCGACGGGGGAACAACGGCGGGCGCGGCTCGAGGCGGAGCTCCGACGGATCTGCGCCGAGCTGCCGCGGCTCGGCGTCCAGAAGGCGATTCTCTTCGGCTCCCTCGTCAGCGGAAACGTCGGGAGCATGAGCGATCTCGACCTAATCCTTGTCGTTCCGTCCCGGGAGAAGTTTACCCGGCGGCTGGAACATTTTTATCAAGTCCTCAACCCGTCCGTGGCGCTCGACCTGTTTGTCTACACGCCGGAAGAGTTTAGCGCGATGGCTGAGAGCAATCCCTTTGTTCGCTCGGCGCTCGCCCGCGGGAAGGTTGTCTATGAAGCCTGACCCGAAGGCGGAGGGACTCCGCTGGCTCAGGCAGGCGGAACGCGATCTCGACGACACCGAATACAGCCTGGCTGGCCGCCGGTACAACCTTGCCTGCTTCCTGTGGCAGCAGACGGCCGAGAAGGCCCTGAAGGCGATCCTGTACGCGCGGGGAGCCGAGCAGGTCCTTGGCCATTCGGTGGCGGATCTGGCGACGGAATGCGCGAACCTCGACGATGATTTCCGGGTCCTCAAGCCCAAGGCTGCGCCGCTGGACCACTACTACGTTCCGACGCGTTATCCCAACAGCCTTCCCGGCGGCATCCCAGCCGAGGCGTTCGATGAGGCGGACGCCCGCCGCGCTCTCGCGCTCGCCGGGGAGGTCATTCGTCTCGTCAAAGCGAAGCTCGGGAAGGAGAAACGATGAAAGTCGGCGTGTACATCTTTGCGACCGATTACGCGATCCGTGTGGATGAGC
>CAYHJH010000305.1:0-2170 GCA_964356605.1 uncultured Anaerolineaceae bacterium | reverse complement strand
CTTGCCCAGCGCCTTGAGCAGGCGCGCGGCCTCCTCGGCCGAAAGCTTGCCCTCTTCCAGCAGCTTCAGGATCTTCATTCGCTCGTCAGGCGTTGCTATCTGTCTCTCCCCACCTGCAGGTCACAATTCGGCGCAATCAGTATTCCGCCAGTCCGCCCGACCGCCGCTCGTGATCCTCAGCGGCCCGATACGACCAATATCCGATCAGCGGCATCAAGAGCCCGAAGAGGGTGACGATCACGATCTCGACTCCGATCGGTGCCAACTCGGGGAACCCCTCGGGATACCCCATCAGGGTCGAACGAAAAGCGTCCACGCCGTACGCCAGCGGGATGGCCCGTGAGATCGCTTGCAGCCCGACCGGCAGTGCCGAGAAAGGAAAGAAGTTTGCGCACAAGATCAACAGCACAAACTGCAGCACATTGGCGAGGGTCTCACCGGTTTCCTTGACCCGCAGCGTGATGGCCGCGAAGGCGAACCCGATTCCAAATGTCCCCGAGAGCGCCATGGCCAGCAGGTACAGCCCCAGGCCCGGATTGGCGAACGGCAGCTTCCCCACCAGGGCCGACATCAGCCACACGCCGGCCAAGGAGAGCAGGGAGGTCCAGATCAGGTTGTTGCTCACTCGCGATACCAGGCTGGCGAACTTGGAGGCCGGGCTGAGGTAGAGCGCTTCCAGCGTGCCCTGCTTCTGCTCTCGCCGGATGTTGTAGCCGATCGTCCACAGCGTGTCGCTCAAGAACATGAACAGAATGAAGCCGTAGATCACCACTCCGCCAAAGTTTCCGCCCTCGCCCGGAGAACTGGCAAAGGTCAACCCCGCCAGGGTGAAGATCGCCACGAGGGCGAAGACCTGCCCGAAGGAGGCGATGAACTCCACCGGGTAGCGGGTCATGATGGTGAATTCCTTGCCCGCCATCGCAACCAGCGAACTAAACAGCGCGCCGGCGCCGGTGAGCCGCCTCGGCAGCACAGCTCCTTCGCTTGCCATCAGTATTGCCCCACTCCCTCGCTCCGACGAATGTTACGTTCCATTCCGGAGAACACCCAGTAGCCAAGCAGCGGGGCGATCAACAGGAAGCCCCACAGCACGGCCAGGTCCAGATACCATTCGCCAAAGAAATACCCGACCCCGAGCAGTGCGGAGCGCACGCCGTTCACCATCCAGGTCGGTGGAAACGCCAGCGCCAGGAGTCGCATCAGGGGAGGGAAGACCGCCACCGGAAAAAACACCCCCATCAGCAGGCTGACCGTCCACTGCATCAGGTTGACCAGCGAGTTGGCTTCTTTGACTTTCATCACCAGAGCCCCAAACATCAGCGTCATTCCAAACAGCGGGATCAGGCCGACCAGGATGAATGCCACGGCGAGGATCATTTGTCCTTGAAACGGATTCACGCCGAAGATGAACGAGCCGAGGAAATAGGCCACGCTGCCGCTGATCAACGAACGGATCGCGCTGTACAAAGCGATGCCGGCCGCGTTCCAAACCCGGCTGGTAGGCGTCAAGTAGATCGCCTCCAGCGTGCCAGTCTCCTGCTCAAACCGAATCCAGTAGCCCACCAGCCAGAACGCGAAAGTCACGATGATGAATGTGCTGGATCCAATCAGCATGAAGCCCTGATAGTTGGCGGTTCCGGTATTCCGCAGGAAATTGGCCTCCGCATTCTCGCCTCCGGTGGCGCGCCCAAGCAGGATCGGCATCGCGGCAAACACGATCGGGATCAGGATCTCGACAAATAGCTGTCCCTTGTAGCGGCTGACATTGAGCATGCGCATCCTGGCAGTGGCCAAGACAATTGAGAACTTGCTGCCCAGGCTCGGCTTGGCGATCATCCCACCACCCGCGTGTCCTCGGCCAGGCTGCGACCGGTCTTCGCAACGAACACGTCTTCCAGGGTCACCTCTTCCGGCGCGATGTTCTGTATGAGGGCACCGTGCGCCGTGAGGGCTTCGATCATCCGCGGCAGCGCGCTGCGCCCATCGCTGCTCACCACGGTCAAGCGGGTGGTCCCGTTGGCGACGCTGGTGGCCAGCTTGGTGACCTGAGGCAGGGCGGCCACCGCCTGGCTGGCTCGCTCCGGAATGATGCCTTCGATATGGGTCACGTGATCCCGCTGCAGCGAACGCTTGAGCTCATCGACTGTCCCGAGATCGATCACCTGACCGT
>CAYHJH010000304.1:0-2172 GCA_964356605.1 uncultured Anaerolineaceae bacterium | reverse complement strand
GCCCGAGCGACACCGTGGTTAACGCCTCGCGGTTGACCGTGGGAATCGATAATGAAGGTCGTGGGCAAGGACAAGACGCCCCACGCGTCGGTGAGGTCCGGACGCTCGAGCGCTTGGACCTTGATGATCTGAAGGCGATCGCCGACTTGGGCGGCCAGTTCCTGCAGCGCCGGATCCTGTACCGCCAAACAGGGTGCGCACCCTGGATCGGTGAAATACAAGATTGCCGGTCGACCCGGATGGTATTCGTCCATCCCCAGGCCGGCATGAACGCGCCTGCGCGTGACCCACCAGGAGTAACCTCGGTAGGCCAAGATCCCGAGAGCGATCAAGCCCAGCGTCAACGCCAGTCGCTCAAGAAGCATTCGGAATGCTCCTCGGACCGTGAATTCGCGGATTCAGCCGCCGAAACGCGGTCGATCCCAAAGTCATGATCTCACTCCAGTCGGCTCGGGCGCTGGCCGGGAATGATCCCCGGAGGCGGCGCCTTGATGAAGCCAGGCATCCCGATCCGGTTCAGCCAGTAATAGACGGCGCATCCGACACAAAAGCCGGCAAATAGGTTCAGTCCAGTCAGCGCGATCACCACCCAGGTCAGCCCCCAGCCAACGACCGGCAGACCGGCGATGAAAGCTACCGTCGCGGCGGCCAGCAAGGTACCGCCGACCCCGAGCGCGAACCGATGCGGCTCGGGGTTATCTGGGATCAGGTCTGGGGCGATCCAATTCAGTTTTCGCAGGGCGCGGTAGGCGAAGCCGAAGTCCGGCTTTCCCCTGGCCGTCCCAATCAGCATCAACGCCGCAACGATGGGAACGAGCCAGGTCTGATCCGTGACGAAAGCCGCGATGAGCGCACCCATCCGAACCGCCATGCTCGTCTGTAGGGCGCTGTGATCGACGGCCTTCAAACTGGTCGACATGGTCCAACCTCCTGCAACGCTTGGGAGAATCATGAGCCGGTCCCCCTCGGATAGTGGCGTGTGCTCTCCGGCAAGCGAGCGCACATCCTCGTCGTTCAAGAACAGATTGACATACGGCCGGAGCTGTCCTTCCGGGCTGAAGAGGTGGGTAGCCAGGGCAGGGAAGCGGACAGCCAGCTCCTGCAGAGCAGCCCCCACGGTGACTGCCTCTACAGCGACTTCGCCCTGTCCTCCGGTGTAGGCCCTCAAAGCAGTGGGAACCCGGATGCTGCTCATCTGGCCTCCTGCTCGACGGTGAGCAGCTCCTCGATCATCTGGGAGTGGTCATCATGCAGTTTCCAGGCGCGGGATTCGGATGCGACACCCTCACGCACACTCGTGATCAAGTAGACATACCAGGGAACCGCCCAATCGAGATCGAACTTCGACGGGGTCGGAGGATGATCGGGGTGGGAATGGAAGACCCCGACGACATCCATGCCCACCCGTTCGGCTTCATCCTCGGCGTGAAGAATGTCCAGAGGATTAATGAGATAGCGACGCCCCCGCTGCTCGGAGTCGAACACATTCGCCAGAGGGAGCACCCGACGGGCCGAACGTGTCTCCCCATCCACTGCCCCCAAAAGCAGGCCGGCGGCTTCCTCCGGATACCGCTCTTCCCCATGGCGCCCGATTTCGGCCATCAGCTCGGAAGAGACTCGCAGGCTCAAGACTCTCTCCAGAACGGCTCGTCCAAGTACTTGAGGCCCGAATCGGGGAACACGGTGACGATGGTTCCAGCTTCCAACCGCTCGGCGACGGTGAGCGCAGCCACGGCCGCCCCTGCGGCCGAGACCCCGACCAGCAATCCTTCTTCTCTGGCCAATCGCCGCGCCATCGAGTAGGCATCGTCGGTAGAAATCTGCAGGATCTCGTCCGGGACCTCCGGGTCGAAGATCTCCGGAACCTCGCTGGTCGGCAGGTATTTGAGGCCTTCCAGGCCGTGCATAGGACTGTTGGGCTGAAAGGCGACGATCGAGACCCCGGGTACCTGCTCTTTAAGGAAGCGGCCGGCGCCGATGAGCGTGCCCGTTGTACCTAACCCGGCGACAAAATGGGTGACTCGGCCCTCGGTGTCTCGCAGGATCTCCGGGCCGGTGGTGTGGAAATGGGCGCGCCAGTTGGCCGGATTGGAATACTGATCGGCGTAGAAGAAACGCCCAGGATGCTGCGCAGCGAGCTCGGCCGCTACCGCCCGGGCCCCATCCGAGCCC
>CAYHJH010000303.1:0-2177 GCA_964356605.1 uncultured Anaerolineaceae bacterium | reverse complement strand
CTTGAAACCGGACGTCAGGCAGGGCCCGGGCCACATCCAGCAGCTCCTCCACTCCCTTGCGGGCTTCCAGCTTGGCCGAAAACAGCACCACATCCTCTTTCTCGGGGGCCGGGCCGTACTCGTGCACGTCAACGGCGGGATCGATGATCAGGGATCGAGCGGTGGAAGCGCCGAAACCCACTGCCAGTTCACGGTTGTGTTCGGTTAGTAAGACGAGGCGGTCATAGGGACGTGTGAGAACGTAACGTTCCCACAGTGCCGCCGCCCGTCCTACAAGCTGGCCCTTCATCTCCAGCCAGGTCCGGCCGAACACCGCCAGGGCCAGACAGACGATGGGCTTGCCCAGCCGCCGGGCGGCGAGGAAAGAGGGCAGGCAGGCATGGTAGTTGAACGTCTGGATCAGATCGTGGTCCCGGGCCAGATCCTCGATCCGGCGCACCGCCAGGTTGAAGCGATAGCGGTGAACTGGGAGGCGGAGGGTGGGAACCCCCTCGTAAGAGACCAGCTTCGGATCGCCGGTCGTCAGAACGCGGACCGCAACGCCGGCGTTGAGCAGATGTTTGGCGGTTCCGGCGACCAGGTGCTCGCCGCCGCCGGCGAAGTCCGGCAGGAATCGTTCATGCGTCAGCAGAACTCTCATGGGTGTCTGAGGTCTACAAGGTTGCCGGAGTTCACCGCATTTGTCAACCCCGTGCGCGGGGGTGAGGGGTACCAGTACAGATCCGCCCCTTGTCCGCATCGCGCCTCCAGTGCTATGTTGACGTGAGGGAGAAAGCACGCATGAGGGGGGCATGAGGTGACAGGTATGCCGAGTGGAGTGAACAGCCGTTTCTGGCAGGGACGACCGGTGCTGGTAACCGGGGCCACCGGTTTGATGGGCGGCTGGCTGGTCAAGGAACTGCTGGAGCGGGGGGCGGAAGTCGCAATCCTGCTTCGAGACCGTACGCCAAGTTGCCTGCTGGCAGTAGAGGGCCTCTTTCGGCGAATCACGGTGGTGGAGGGATGCGTGCGAGACCAGGCCCTGCTGAGACGAGCGATGGCCGAGTACTCCGTCGCTACCGTCTTCCACCTGGCCGCTCAGCCGCTGGTCGGGGTCGCCAAGCTCGATCCGGTGGGCACGCTCGAGGTCAACGTGCAGGGCACGTGGCAGGTGTTGGAAGCGGCCCGGCAGTCGCGAGTGTCCCAGGTGCTGATTGCCTCCTCCGACAAGGCCTACGGCGCAAGCGCCGACCTCCCGTACCACGAAACGCATCCTCTTCGCGGCGCGTATCCCTACGATGTCTCCAAGAGCTGCGCGGACCTGATCGCCAGAATGTACGCCAGCACCTATGGTCTCCGGGTGGGAATCACGCGCTGTGCCAATCTCTTTGGCGGAGGTGACTTCAATTTCAGCCGCACTATCCCCGGACTGATCCGATCAACCTACCAGGGCGAACGATTCGCGATTCGCAGCGACGGTCTTTTCGTTCGCGATTACCTCTACGTGAAGGACGCGGCCATGGCCTATTTGACCCTGGCCGAGCACCTGGCCGCCGACGCCGGCTTGAGCGGCCAGGGCTTCAACTTCAGCCTCTCGATCCGGTTGACGGTTCTGGACCTGGTGCGGACGGTGCTGAACCTTATGGGGCGCGCCGACCTGGAACCCATCATCCAGAACATAGCCAGCGCGGAGATCCGGGAGCAGTACTTGAACTGCGACCAGGCACACGACCGGTTGGGCTGGCGGCCGCGGTACACGCTGGAGCAGGGGCTCCGAGAGACGATCGACTGGTACGTGGCGCTGTTCGAAGGCCGGCACGAGCGGGTGCAGCGGCCGGATACGCAGTCCGCCTGACTGGCTCAGCCTCCTTTGGCGCGCTGCCAGTACCTAGTGATCGCTCTTCGCTCCAGAACAGCCGCTACCGCGAGTAAGCCTGCCACGAACAAGGCCGCCCGCGCGAGAAAATCCATCAGGCTCGCCGGCGCCGCGAACTGCCGCCATAACAGCATCAGGCCGCTCACCGCCACTCCAGCGCCAATCTCCTTCGGAGCGATTCCGAGCAGCGAGATCCCAGCGAAGTACTTCGACAAATAGTACTGGCGGCCGGCGATGCCCAGGGCGGTCACGATCACCAGTCCCCACAGAATCCCCTGGTAACCGAAGTACATCACCAGCGGAAAAAAAACAAGCGCGCAGG
>CAYHJH010000302.1:0-2186 GCA_964356605.1 uncultured Anaerolineaceae bacterium | reverse complement strand
TGCCCTCACTGGCATCCTGATCGGTCACCGTTACCGATGGGACGATCGGAAAGGTAGCATTGAAGGGGACATTGACGAGCTGATCTGCGGCTGTGACGGGCACGTCGGCGCCTGGGAACTCATACTCGCCTTGGGTGCCGGCGTCGATGTGCAGCATGGCAAAGAGTTGGCCAGTGGCCTTTGCCAGATCGATCTCGACCTCAACGTTTTCGCTTGCACCGACAGATACCTGGGCCTGACCGATCACCGGACCAGGAGCCCCATTCTTGGTGATGTGGATCGCCAGCCACCCCGGCTGCGCGGCGACCACCTCATCGATCGTCACGGTCCCTTCACTGGCGTCCTGATCGCTCACCGAGACGGACGGCGTGAGTTCCTCGGTAGGGGTAGGCACCTCGGTCGGCGCCGGCGCGGCCCTGGCGCAGCCGGCCACAACCAACACGGCGCCTACTACAAGAACGAACAATCTGCGAAGTCTCATCTCTCCTCCTTGGCTTGACAAGAGTCTTTGCCTTCGCCCATCTTTACGTTCAAGCTGGCGCTGCTGGATCTATCGCCCTACTCTGGCGGCAAGGCAAGGAACAAGACAATCGTCAACTCCAGGGGCTCCGCCCCCTCCGACACCCGGATCTGGGTCTTCAGCCCCCAGCCGCCGAAGGATCGGCAAGGCCCGGGGTCAGCCTGGCGTTGCCGCAGGCTGACGATAGGAGGCACACCAGACAAAGCCAATTGCGACGTGAGGGCCGTGTCATTCTTGTCCGTTGTACCTTCGGCAGTCGAGAGGCGAGGGCGGCGAGCTGAATGCGCACCCACGCTTGACATGGGTTGAATTGAGTTCGACCTGCTGGAATGACCCTAAGGAGAAGGATTGATATCGACGCCGAGCACTCGCGGGCCGGTGGGTTCCGGGCTGCCTCCGCCGGGCTCGATCGTCACGCCGAAGCTGAGCACTTCTCCGAGCGGAATGGGCGAGCGCACCAAGATGGACACAAAGTCCTGTGACTCGGGCGCTGTGAAGAGAGCCCCGCTCGAGCGGGTCCCGTCTGCACTGACAAGCCAGAGCTGGTAGGCCTGATCCTTCGGCAACGGCGGCAGCCCCCACACATTGAAGACCGCCACAGGAAAACTTCCTTCATATACGAAGGTGCCGCCTATCGACTGCTCCTGGAACACAGCGGTCTTTGAGTTGGAGTAACTGGCAAGAGCTAAAGCTGTCTGGCTGACCTGCTGCTGGGCGAGCAAGTCTTCCCCGCGTCGATTCAGTGCGCGAGTCTCGATAAACAGGCCAGCATTCACGGCCAGCCACAAGACGCCCAACCCTCCGATCGCAAGCTGCAGAGCGCGACCTAAGGCAAGACGCCGGGCCGGGACGATGCCCTCTGGTTCCCCGATCCTGGTGGCCAGCCGTGCCCTCAACCTGGGATCGGGTGGCACCGGAGCCCCCAAGTGGAGCAGCCCTTCGCCGACCTGCTGGTACTCGGCAAGGGCCACCTGACAGGCCTGGCAGTTCTCGAGATGGGCTTCCAGCAGCTTGCGCTCTTCGGGGTCAATGGCCCCCAGGACGTACGCGCCCAACAGCTGTTGGATCTCGTGCTCCATCAGTCGATGCTCTCCCTCATTATCTACGCTGCGCGGCCTCGATTGGATCTGTTTGCAGCGATCGGCGCAGCTTTTCCATGGCCAGTCGCAGGCGGGTCTTGACGGTGCCGAGCGGGAGCTCGAGGTACTCGGCGATCTGGCCATGTGACATTCCATGATAGAAGGCCAATTCGATCGCTTCCCGCTGCTCGGCTGGTAGCTCAAAGAGCGCAAACTTCATGCTGAGCCAGCGTGCCTCTTCGGTCTGACTGGCTGCATCAGGCAGCTGCTCCCAGCTTTTACCGGGACTATTGGCCTCTGAAAGCGCCGGCCGCCGCGCGTCGAGCCGAATGCGATCGATCGCCAGCCTACGGGTGATCGCAAGCAACCAGGAAAGCAGGCGGCCGCGGTCGGGATTGAAGGTTGTGGCTCGAGTCCACAGCCGCAAGAATGCGTCCTGGGTAACCTCTTCGGCCGTCATCTCATCGCGCAACATCCGCAGTGAAAGACCGTTCACCCGGGGAGCGTACTTGTCGTACAGATGCAAAAATGCCCGCCGATCACCCTGCGCGACCCGGCGCATCAGGGTGGCATCGTCGGGCATGCTC
>CAYHJH010000301.1:0-2201 GCA_964356605.1 uncultured Anaerolineaceae bacterium | reverse complement strand
CGTGAAGCCCCGAGTCTGGAGCCGGGATCCGGGAGGGACGATTGAATTCGAGATCAGCATGGACACGCACTCCGGCGATCTTTCCATGAACTTGGCAGCACTCTCCACGCTGGAGACCGAACTAGGAGTCTCCCTGCCAGCACTGGATTGGACCGGCGGCAGTGGTCACCACGTGGAGGGGGTACTGACATTCCCGGCCTCCACGCCGGACGGGCGGCCACTGCTCGAAGGCGCTGCGTTTCTGGTCCTTACTATTCGGGATGTCGATGTACCGGCCAGAGTGTTCCAGTGGAACCTCACTACGCTGCCGTGACGCGTCCGACCGTGGACTTCCGAATCGGGCTTCTGCTCGCTGGGCTTCTCCTGGCCCTGCTGCGTGTCCCCGCGCAAGCACAAAGCAACCCGGAGGAGAGCATTCAGATCTTCTTCAGTGCTGGCTGCGCCGACTGCTGGCCCTACGTAGAGCAGGACCTCATGCCAGCTTTGTCGGCCGGGGGCGTGTTGGCGGAGGCTGAGATCCACGACTACACCGTGCCCGCCGAGCGGTCGCGGCTGCTGGAAATGGCCGATGGGATAGAGCTGCCTCGATCCATCGCCGATTCGCTCTACGCATTCGTCCCCATGCGCGGCGGGATGCTGGTCGTCCTCGGCCACGTGCCCCCTGAGCTGGTTCGGCAGGCCCTCGCTCAGCCGGAGCTTCCCCCCCGACTGGTGATCTGGCAACCGCAGATGCATGGCGCGCCGACCGAGTACCGGCTCTGGGCCTGGCAGGGCGACGTATCCACCTTCCCGATCGATACACCCTTCCAACAGGCGCTGGCGCAGGCCATGGCTGCGGGTGGGCCGTTGCCAGTCGGCCTGGCGAATTTGGGGGAACTCCTGCCGGCGGTGGTCATCACCGGCCTGCTGGATTCGGTGAACCCCTGTGCCTTTGCCGTGATTCTGCTGCTGATTGCCTTCCTGTTCACCATCCGGCAATCGCGTCGGCGGGTCGTGCAACTCGGCCTGGTGTACATCGGGATGATCTTCCTGGTCTACTTCGCCATCGGCCTGGGCATCCTGCGTGCGGTGAGCTTTTCGTCCGACCCGCACTTCGTCGCTCGGGCAGGGAGCTGGCTGCTCATTGGCCTGGGCGCCATCAATCTGGCGGAGTATTTCTTCCCCCGATTCCCCATCAAGCTGCATATGCCGGCAGCCGCGGGGGACAAGACCAACGAGTGGCTCAAGAAAGCCACCCTCCCGGCGACCGTCGGAGTGGGGTTCCTGGTGGGGCTGTGCACTTTTCCCTGCTCGGGCGGGATCTACGTGTCCATCATCACCCTGCTGAATGCCAAGACAACCCTGGGCTGGGGGGTCGCCTACCTGGCGCTCTACAACGTGCTCTTCGTACTGCCCCTGCTGGCCATTCTGGCGGCAGCCGGCAACCGGGTCGCAGCCAAGCGCTGGGCGACTTGGGAGCGGGAACACTCGCGACGCATCCGTCTGTGGTACGGCCTCATCATGGTCGCCTTGGGCGCGGCGATGCTGCTCTGGGTGATTGGCGGCGTTTCTTCACCGAACCTTTAACCTCGCGGCAATTCAGCTTCAAACGTCTGGCATAGCATATTGGTAAACCTGCGCCCGGGTCGAAATGGCCAGGCGCAAATCCAATCTAGGAGAGTGTTCCGTGAGCAAAGGGTTAAGAATCAGCTTGATCGTCATTGTGGTCGTTGTCGCAGCGGCGGCCCTGCTGCTGGCCGGCTTCGGCCTGGCTCGGGCAGCCTGGGGGACCGCCGGAGGCTGGCCTGCGGGCATGACGGGCGGCTACGGGCCGGGGGCCTCCGATCGGGGGCCGTATGGACTGCCAGGATCTGGGATGATGGGCTACGGCGTGATGAGCGGAGGCATGCTGGGATCTGGCATGATGGGCGCCACGAGCCTCTTGGGGGTCGAGCCCCTCACACTGGAGGAAGCGCAAGGTGCGTTGAGTGACTACCTGACCGCTCTGGGTGACGAGGATTTGCGTCTGGGCGAGATCATGATCTTCGACAACCACGCCTACGCGCAGATCGTCGAAGAGAGCACCGGCATCGGGGCCATGGAGGTGTTGGTGGATCCGGTGACCCTGGCGGTCTATCCCGAGCACGGCCCCAATATGATGTGGAACCTGAAGTACAGCCCGATGGCCGGCTTCGGCATGATGGGAGGAATGATGGGGCAGT
>CAYHJH010000300.1:0-2218 GCA_964356605.1 uncultured Anaerolineaceae bacterium | reverse complement strand
CTCGCGCTGTCCTTCATTTCTTCGACTCCTCAATGGCGAGGCGCACGGCCCGAAGGGCAGCCACAGGAACTTCGTTCACCCGAAAGTGGCAAGACCTGTGACAATCTCTGGTAGTCCTGGCGACGACGCGAAGCACTACCAGCTCCTCCCGTGGTGGGATTGGTCCAAAGGGAATGCGCCCGGCCTTCCCGCTTCAAGTGACACCCGTGCTTCCTCAGGTGGCGAAGCAGGTCGCCCCGCTTCACCCGACGACGACCTTCTCTCGGATCGCCGCCGCGGGTATGCCGCGCGGGCCGTCCTTGCGCCTATCCTCAAGAATCAGGCCGATGGCGTCGCTCAGGCTCTTCAGGGCTGCCGCCTTCGTCCTGCCCTGGCCATTCGCGCCCGGAATCTCCGGACAGTAGGCGATGTACCAGCGTCTGACCCGTTCCACTACCGCGGTAAACTCGTTCCGCATGCTTCCTCCTGACTCCCCTTCAAGCATAGCGCATTTCTGGCGCTGCGTTGCTCTGCCGAACGTCCACGCTGAGCGGCCGGCGCAAGCACGATTGCAAACGCGGCGAGCATGATGCCGGCCCGCTCCAGCGTGCGGTTAGGCAGGCCCAAGGTCGAACCCTCGTCGCGGCCCCTCCAAGAAGTAGTGCCCAGCTTTTGAGAGCATATGATTGACGCCGGCCTCGCTCCAGCCTGCTTTTCCAGCGAGGTCGGCCAGGGCCGGCGCCCACCGCCGCTCCATCAACTCCGTCAGTCGCTGAGGCCAGATGGTCCGCTGCGCCTCCTCTGTCAGGTACGGCGCTAGGAAGCAGAAAGCCAGAGCCTGCAGTCCCGGGGACCCCCTCGTCAGGAAGTAGAGCCAGTAGGGGAACGAATCATCTAGCTTGGCGACGAACCCGCGGACCGCGGGGATCTCGAACAGTTCACGGCGATCCGCATCATAATCGTGGAACGCGATGTCGACGCGCTCACGGTATTCGCGGACTGTCGTGACATCCGACAGCAGACGGGAGAGCACCCCAAGCGTCGATTCCGTGTTTCCTGCCTCGACGTCGCGGCGGCTGACTATAACCACGAGCGGGTCGATCAACGGCGGGCCCTCCGCCTAACGTTCGCGGTCTCCAACTATCGAACTTCCCGCAAGACCAACTGGCCTCGGAGCCATTCAAAGGCTTTCCGGTTCCGCAGGACGAAGTTGCGCAACAAAGCCGTCGAGCCACTGTAAACAAAGCGCCCGAGCCAAAGGGCTCCGAGATATAAGAGCGCGATGCCCCAGAGACTGCGGCCCGCGGGGGAACTGGCTACGAATAGGACTCCGACGGCGAAAAGGAGTATCGATATCAGCGTGAGTCGAGCACTCGCGAGAACTGACTGGGAGTAATATCCAAACCAGAGTACGAAGCCGGCCGGGATAACGATCAACGACCACCAACCGATGAAGATAGCGGCTAGCACAGCGCTCGCGAGCAGAGCGATCGGGCCACCCAGGAATGCGCCTAATACGAGAGCCTTCTCAAGATGCGGTGCCTCTCCCGTGTGTTCCTCGATAGTCCGCAAGGGAAACGTCGTGTAGAAACGCCTTGCGAAGGAACGATCCACGCCAACCAAGAGCTCGCCCTTCCGCGCCCGCTGGACCACCTCTTCGAACACGACTCGGGCGCTCGGATCTTCCGGATCTTCGATCATCGGTTCTCCGACATAGGGCGCGCGCCGTCCGCTGCCGAACGCCCGCGGCTCACCCGCGGCGGCTGCTCACCATCCCTACGATGCACCGGAGCGCGCGGCCGCCGTCGGGTGCAGCCGCTGTTAGGCCTCGGATCTCGCCAATCCACCCCGTATCGTCTCATGGTGGCTGCCGCCAGCGTTTTAGTGTTCGGATGGTCTTCCTGGCCAGCACAAACTCGAGTCCTGCGAATACCAGCCATATGACAACAATCAAAATTGCCCAAAGATACTCCTGCTCGGAAATCGCTCCGTAAAAACTTATCACCCCAAACACCAAGGTAACGAGGAGAAGATATGCCCCAAGAATCGTCAGCGCCCCCTGCGCCAAGCCGAGCAATAGGGTGCTATTACGGCTCACTTTGCCTCCCTCATTCCGCGTTGAGCTTTGACGTACCAGGGCAAGCAAGTGGCTCCCATATTAAAGAGACCCATCAACACCGAGGCCTAACGCTCGGCATAAGCCGCGGCGGGCGAGACCGAACGTTCTGTGTCTAGGGCT
>CAYHJH010000299.1:0-2228 GCA_964356605.1 uncultured Anaerolineaceae bacterium | reverse complement strand
GGTGCGACCTGGGTGAAGGGATCGAGTTGTCGTGAATTGGAAATTCCTGTGGCGCGGGACGGCGCTTGCGCTCGGAGCGATCGGCCTCGGACTCCTCGGGCTCTATCTGGTTTTGCCACGGATATTCCCCGCCGTCCCCTATGGGCCCACGCCGCCACCGCCGACGATCGTGGCGGACCAGGGTCCGCAGCCAGAGTCTTGGCCGGGACTGGAGGCCTGGGCGCGATATAGCGGGGAGCAGCCCGCGCTGGCGGGAAGCGCTTTCTTGTTCAGCCTCGGGGATGGGGTCGTCGTCGCCGCCACCGCGGCGCATAGCTTCAATCTGGAAGGCGGACTGGAGGCGATCCACTTATCCCTACCCGGCGAGCCGGTCCCGCTCGCCGAACTTCAGACGATGCATGGGGAGCCGGGAAGGCCACGGATATTCGGGGCGAACCTGACCGGCGATTACCTACTGCTTCAGATCGAGCGCCAGTTTCCTTCGGAGATCGTCTTGATGCCAGACGAGCGGGGGGCACCGCAGCCCGGAGAGCGGGTGGTCCTGTATCCAGGAGTGGGCGAGTCCGCGATGGAACAGCAGCCGCTGTACGGAACTATTCTCAGCGTCGACCACCGCGGCGCCTGGGCAGTGATGGACCTGGTGTTCGAGCCAGCGCAGATGAGCGGATCGCCGATCTTCAGCTCGCATACCGGTAGAGTAGTGGGGATGGCGCTGGCGGCCGGGCAGCGGGAGGGCCACACTGTGATCGGGATGCACCCGATCGGCTCGCTGCTCGAGAAGGCGCTGGCCGCGAGCGAGTTTCCGGCGCTTTCGGACTTCGCACGCTAAACGCGGGGTTAGTTCGAGAAGCGGAGCGTGTAACTCGCCGGCTGGCGGGTGAAGCGGGTGGTCGGAAGGATCACCAGCACTTGGGCTCCGCCGTCCTCCGGAACCTCCATCGGGATCTCAGCGATATTATTCGCCCCGACTGGGATGTATTCGACCTTCGTCGGATTTCCGAAGGTGATCCATGCGAGGCGGAAGGTCTGTGGCAGCACGTTCTTGACCCTCACCCAGCCCTCCGCAGTCCAGCCGCCGTCGTCCTGTTGAAAGTCGGTGAAATAGTCGAGGGCTGGGATCGAGATGTCGTCGAGCAGCATTCCCTCCCCGTTCACCGAGGCGTCCGCGACGTATTCGAACCGAACCAGCACTTGCTTTCCCGCGTAGGCGGAGAGGTCCACGGTCTCTTCGATCCACTCCGACCGCGGGGACACGCCGGTATAGCCCCAGCCGTAGTTGTTTCCGGTGGGATTTCGGTCCGTCCCATTCTTCGTCTCAATGAACTCCCAGGTCTCGCCGCCCTCCGAAGCCAACAAGTAAACATAGTCCCAATCAGTCTCAAGGTCGTACCAGGTCCAGTAGCTCAGCGTGATCGGCTCGGTTGCCTGGGCAAAGTCAAAACTGTGGGTTAGCCGCATATCGGCATGGTCGCCCTTGTTTGACCAAAAACTGTACTCGCCGGAGAACGGATCCACATCCAGCAGGCGCGTTTCTTCGGCGCCATCAAACTCTAGAATGCGTTGGCCCGGGCAATCCATCCGAACGTAGTGCGGTGCAAATTGGTTCACCTGCCGCTCTTCTTGGCCCGGCGCGCACTCGACCAGGGATTCGGTTTCTTGGGCAGGACTGAAGTCTGCGAACCCCGGGTAGTCAAAGCGACCGTCGAGCACTTCACCATCCGCGAGGTAATTCGCGATCACCCAATCCAGGACAGTGCTCTCGGCCGTGACCGGCTGGCTGGTGAACGGATCGACCAACCCGGCCTCGCTGAACACCAGATCGATGCCTTCCAGTCCGTTGGCCGGGTGGGCCACCAACGCCTTGGTTAGCTCCGGCCCAAAGCGATTGTAGAAGTACAAAGTGAAGAGTGAGGCGGCGCCGTAACTCGCCCCGCGATCGTCTTCGTTCGGCCAGTCGTTCAGCGAGACGACCGGATCGTCGGTGTACGCGGTGTGAAAGCCCGCCGTGCCCAGATCGTTCAGGTAAACGGCCAGCTCCGAGAGCCCTTCATTGAGCCAGGAGGCCTCATCGATGTCGACATTCCAGAGGATCATATGCTGGAGCTCGTGAGCCAAAACTCCATACGTAAACTGCCCGGTCAAGTCCACCGTATCGGCGTTCAACACGAACATTTCGTGCGCGTTTGAGTCCGACCGCACGAGCGGATGCAGCGTATCCACCGAGGAGA
>CAYHJH010000298.1:0-2232 GCA_964356605.1 uncultured Anaerolineaceae bacterium | reverse complement strand
GTACTCAGGAACCCAAGCCGGAGGCCGCATGTCCGTTTCGTCGCAGACCATCGACCGCGACCGCATTCAAGAGCTGCTGGTCGCCACCTCGCGGACCTTTGCCCTCTGCATCCCCATGATGCCTGGAATGCTGAGAGACGCGCTGGGGTTGGGCTACTTGCTCCTGCGAAATGCCGATACGATCGAGGACGCTTACCGCTGGGCGAAGGCCAGGCGGATCAAGGAGCTGAGTGCCTATCGAAAGCTGCTCCTGGATCCGGACCCGCAGGCTGTTCGCAGGTTCGCCAGCAGGTTTGACGACGTGGAATCCATCGAGGACCCCAACCATCTCGAGCTCCTGCGGCTCACCCCCTGGCTGCTCGACCAGGTGCAACGCTTACCGAACCCCTACGTCGAGACGATAACCGAGCACATCGCCCGTGTAGTCGAACGCATGCAGGCCTGGGTCGAAAGCCATGACGACGACAATCGCCTGGCTTTGCTCCGGATAAAGCAGCTGGATGATTACTGCTACGCGGTGGCAGGCATCGTGGGGGAGCTCGGAACGAGCCTGATCAGTTTGTATCGCCCGACACTGGAACGAACCCGGCTGCTCGTGCTCCGCTCGTTGGAGACCGCCAGCGGGGCGGGACTGCAGCTCACCAATATCATCAAGGACGTGTTCCGCGACCATAAGGAAGGCCGCTACTACATCCCGCAGGAGTACCTGCCGTTCAACAACCACGGCACGGAGACTGGGCTGAAACCGATTGTGGCGCATGCCTACCGCAACCTGTGCCTGGGTAGAGACTATGTCCGGGTTGTTCCCGAGGAGGAATTCGATATCCGCAAGGCGATCCTGGTGCCGCTGCTGCTCGCGGTGGCGACGTTGCGGCACCTGCTTGAAAACCTGGACCCCTTGCTTGAGGGTGTGGACGTCAAGATCTCACGCGAGACCGTAGCCGAGATCCTGAGTCTGGCGGACGACGTCGCCGGAGAGAATCAAGCCGTCGAGCGGGCCTGGGAGGATCTTTCAGGTCCGCTTCGCGATCTGGAGGGCCTGGGCATGCTGGAGGCTATCCCCGCCTGAACGTACCTAAACACCCACTCTTGCTGCTGGATCGGGTTGGGGCCGCTGCGAACGCGGCCCTTCTTATTGCAGTCAACGCATGCACTTACAGTGACATCAGCAGCCACAGTGCGACCATGCCGGCGGCGATCGTCAGCCAGGTGTTTCGCAGCCGCCAGGCCACCAGTGCGGCCACAAGCCCCGCAACCAGGCGGTGGTTCGAAAAAGAAAAGTCAAGTGCGCCATTCCGGATGAGCAACTCTGGAAGCAGGATGGCCGTCAACACTGCCGGAGGGATGTACTTCAATCCTCGATGGAAGACTCGCGGGACGCTTTCCGGAGGGACCAGCAGAATGAAAGACAAGCGAGTGAGATAAGTGACAACCATTCCGCCGAGGATGATGAGCCATACCGTGGCCTCAGCCATCCCGGCTCCTTCCCCGAGTTCGGGCCACGCTCTCGGCCCACAGCCCGAACCCAACTCCTACGATCGCCGCAATGAGCAGCCCCAATCGGAAGGGAAAGCTCCTAAGAAGCAGTGCGAGAATCCCGGCGACCAGCGCAGCGGCCAGAGCGGGGCGGCTGACCAGTGTCGGAACAACCAGCGCCAGGAAGGTCAGCGGCAAGGCAAAGTCGAGCGACAAGCTCGGCGGCAGGCTGGTCCCCAGGGCAATCCCGACGACAGTGCTGACCTGCCAGGCTGCCCAGAGAGTCAAGCCGGTGCCGAGAGTGTACCAGTGGGCGTTCTGGAGGTTCCCTCTTCGGTAACGGGTCGAAGCCATGGCGAAGGCTTCGTCAGTGAGCAACCAGGCGAGCGCCAGCTTCCAGGCCCGAGGCAGATGCGCGAGGAACGGCGCCAGGCTGGCGCTGTACAAGGCATGTCGAAGATTGACAAGAAAAATGGTGGCAACCACCACGACGGCGGAAGCCATCTCACCGATCAGGCCGGCAGCGATAAATTGTGCAGAGCCCGCAAACACGAAGAGCGAGAACCCGTGTGCCGCAAGCGGGCGGATCCCGGCTGAAAGCGCCAAAGCTCCGAAGATCAATCCGAATGGGATCACCCCGAGCAGCAGCGGGAGCTGATCGCGCACTCCGGTGAGAAATTCTCTTCGGGCCGTCAGACTTGCGTCGTTGCGAATAGACATCGCGAGGGTCAATCTTACCTTCGTCGCCTTTCCTTC
>CAYHJH010000297.1:0-2233 GCA_964356605.1 uncultured Anaerolineaceae bacterium | reverse complement strand
CTGGAAGTGATGCAATTCGCCAAGCAACGCGATCCGGACATCCAGGTGGTCATCATCACCTCCTCGGCCACCCTCGATAACGCCATCGACGCCTTGAACCATGGCGCCTTCGGGTATCTCACCAAACCCTTCGATCACCTGATCGTGTTCGACAACATGGTCTCTCGGGCCGTCGAGTACCGCCACTTGCTGGGCGCCAACCAGCACAAGGCCGAAGCCCAGAAGCGCCGCGGCGACATGCTCGAAGATGAAGTTGCCGAGCGGATCGCGCAGCTCCATAAGAAACAGAAAGGTCTGCTGGACCTGTTGGCTACTTTGCCGGACGGTATTCTGGTGGTCGAAGAGGGCGGCAAGGTCGTACTCAGCAGCCCGGTCGGCGAGCGCTGGTTGGCCCGTGACCGAAAGTCCGAACACCAGCCAATACACGCATTTATCGCCCAGGTGAACTCTCAGGTGGCCGAGCGAAGCGCCAAGGCGCGGGTTGAGGATCACGATCTGCAGCTCATAGCCGTGGATTTCCCGGCTGACGGCGACATGCGGCGCAAGGCCGTGATCATCCGCGAGATCGAAGCCGACGGGATTGGCGCCGGCAGCCTGGTGACCGAGACGGTTATAGGCATCAAGAAGGGGCTGGCTACCCTCTACCAGGAGGGCATCGGAACCAAGGTCGTCTTGAACTTGGCCAATCAATTCGCGGTGCTGGAGCAGCTGGCAGGTTGGTCGCCGGCTGAGAGGGGGATTGCGACTGGATCGGTCCTGCAGAGCCAGCCGGTAACCCACACCGCCGATGAGCCTATCGAACCGGGGGTCCGCTCCGCTCCTGCCTCGATCGCGGACAGCTCGCCCACAACCCAGGGCGCAGTTGACCCGATCAACAACGAAGGCAGTGACGCGCTGAAGCCCGTCGAAGAACCTCAGGGGCCCAAGCTGAACACGGCCGAGTTAGCGGAAGCGCTCCGGGCCGCCGCACAAACTACCGAATCCGTCCGAGCAGAGCCCGCCGTACAGATGGAGAGCGCCCCCGAGCCAATGCCCAAAGTGCAGACCGAGCCTGCACCGGAGGCAGTACCGTTGGCCGAGGCTGGGTTCACCGAGCCGAAACCACCAGCAGTACCGCCGTCCTCCGTCGAACCCCGCCCCGAACCCGAGCCGGCGGCCAAGCCTCAACCTACAACCGTCCCTGAGCCAACTTTCCCCAAGACGCAACCGAGTGTGTTGGACCCCGCTGCCAAGCCGGTTGATTCGGGGCTGTTCCGGCCTCGGATCATTCCAGAGGCGATGAGCGCAAAGCTCGGCGAACCGCCCCCGATCCAACCCACCAACGGTCGGCGCCGCCCAATTCGGATCCAGGCTACCGCGGCCGATACCCAGATCTTTCGTCGTGTGCTCGAAAAGATGTCGGGCGAGACGACGATCGATCCGGGCAGTTCCGAACCCCAGCCGCTCGCGGACGAAAGAGCCCCGATCCAGCCTCGCAATGGAAACTCCCTGGCCGATCGCATCGCGGGACGCGGGCCCGTCCCTGAACTGCACACCATCCCGCCCGAAGAACCCGAATCTGAGACCGCCGCGGAACAACCCGTCGAACCCGTGCTCTTGAGTGAACGGATCACGGTGCCTCCGGTCGAAAAGCCCGAACCCAGGCGAAAGTCCGCAACGGCGGCCGCCCCGAGCTGGCCCCCAACGCTCCCCTCGGAAGACCCAGAATGGGACGACAACTTGGATCTACACGCGTAGTTCCAGCGAACCAAGCTCGCCATGAAGAGCGCCCGGGCATGGACCCGGGCGCTTTGTTCAGCCGGTAAGGATGCTACCGCCGGCAAGCCACCGGCGGGAACACTTCGTTTACCCCGGCTACGGACCGGTCGGCTCCGCCTGAGGGGTCGGGACGAGCGACGGGAGCGGGAGCAAGAACGGATTGTCGCTAGGCACCAGCATCACTTGAATCCCCGGCGCCAGCTTCTGGATGTACTCAAAGGTGATCAGGTCCGGGTTATTGCGCAAGGCATCGGCGATCAGCAGCAGTGCCTTCGCTTCCGCTTCGGCCCGGATCAGGCGTGCCTGCGCATCCCCTTGGGCGGCGATGACCACCGAATCGGCCTGGCCCTTCGCGACCTGCCTTGCCTGCTCCGCCTCTTGCGTCCGCTGCTCCACAACAAACTTCGCCTGCTGCGCCGTCTGCTCGGCGATCTGCTTCTGCTCCACCGAAGCGGCGTACTCCGGCGAGAAGGCA
>CAYHJH010000296.1:0-2241 GCA_964356605.1 uncultured Anaerolineaceae bacterium | reverse complement strand
GCCCGCGTGCCGCAGTTGTGGCAGAAGATTGCCGAGGCTTCGATCTCGGGCTCGGCTGCAGCGCTCCGCCGGCGTCGCGGTTCCGGGGCGGGTGCACTCCGCGAGCGAGAGAAGTAAATGGCCCCCCCGGCAACCATAGCCAGCCCGAGTGCGCCGAGCAACCAGGGGAGCAGATTCGGAGGTGCGGTCTCGCTGCTGGCGGAAGTGTTCGGCTCCCCTAACGGCTGCAGCGCCTCGACGGTGAGGATCGAGTCAGCCTTCCGGTAACTCATATCAATGGCCCAGCGGCTGCCGGCGTCCCTCGGCCCGAGATCGGCAATGGAATAGTTCAGCCCGAAGGGGCCGGGAGCTTGGCTATCCGGCGCGGGACTGATCGTCAGATCGAGGGCCGTAACGGGCTGCTGCACCTCGTAAGAAACTGCATTGATCTCCACGCCTCCCGGCCACTCAAATTGAAATGTTCGCAGATCGCCCTGGATCGCGAGGTCGGCGTAATACTCCATCTGTCCGCTGCGGCTATCCCGCATCTCGACCAGCACCGTGGTCCACTCTCCCGCGGCCTCCACGGTATAGACCGCGTCATACAGCGCCTGGTCGTCGTCCTGCCAGGCCACCGCATTCGGCTGACCAATGGAAGCTGGGATCAGCAAACTGACCTGCGCCGGGAGCGGGCTATCAGCGCTCAACTCGAACCGATAAATGACCAGCATCGCTGGTCGGTCGTACTCAGGCCACAGGGCCACCTCGAGCCGCTCGAGGGAGGCAACCTTTTCCTGCGCCCGAATTCCCATCGGCCAGGCCGCCAGGAGAGTCAGCGCGACTGCGGCAACCAGACTGGCACGAATCAAGGCGCGCGTCCTACCGCGCCTGTCCCAAAGCATGTTACCTGCAGGAATCTCGAATCTTCTATGCACGGTCTTGGGCACTGGAGCAGCTAGACCACCCGCCGGAAAACAGCGGCTCGTTGGGCTTCACGCCCTGCGGTAGTAGGCAATCCCGATGATCACCGCCACCACCACCAGCCCGGCCAAGATGAGCAGGCCGATGCTCAGGCTGATCGGGCCTTCTGGGGTGGTTGGATCAGGCGAGGTGCCGACCGGGCTGAGGCTGAGGATGTAGGCAGCCACATTGGCGATCTCCGCATCGCTCAGCGGTCCACCGTTCGACTGCGCCCAAGTCGGCATAATCGTGCCTTCGATGCCCTGGCTAACTACCTGGCGGATGTAGAGATCCGGCTGCTCACCCGGCCAGGAGGTCGCCAGCGGTTTGCCGATGCGCCCCCGACCCTGCTCGCCGTGACAGGTAAAGCAGTTGACCTGATAGACGACCGCCCCAGCAGATGGGTCTCCCTCCACGTCCGGAAGCCGAGGGATCTCCGGGGGCACGTACTCGGGGAGCGGAGCGATCGGCTCGGTTCCGTTGAACGCGCCCACAACATAGGCGACGATGTCGGCAATATCTTGATCAGACAACGTCCCGCCATTGGCCACGCTCCAGGCTGGCATGACGGTGCCGTCGATCCCATCCGCGACTGTCTGGGCGATCACGGCCCCGGCGTCGATGCCGGAGAAGGCCTCCAGCCGCGCCCCGATTCTCCCTTTTCCATCCACGCCGTGGCAGACGGCGCAGTTCTCCACATAAAGCTGCCCGCCCCGCTCCGGATCGCCTTCGGTCTGTGCTGACGCGATAGTCCAGCCGAGAAGCAACACCGGCAGCACGATCGCGGCCCGCCTCAAGATGCGCATGCTTGGCCTCCGAGAAAAAATCCAGCTCTTCAGATCGATTCTAGCCACGTGGGACGGAAGGCCAATAGTGACGATGCTCCCCTCCCAACCGGCCTTCTGTGACAGGCGCCGCCGCCTCCTGGAGGCCGCGGCGCCTGAAGACGACGCTCGATCTGCTGTCCGGCTCAGCGGAAGGTCAGCATATAGGCCAACAGGTCGGCCATGTTCTGCAGCGTGATCCGCTCTCCGAAGTTGGGCGGCATGACCCCCTCGGCATAGCCCGGAACAACATACGCGTTGGTCTGGACCACCGACTCGATCAGGTATTCCTCTGCCGTGGTGGCTTCGCCCTGATAGTCGTCCTGCTGGATGCGAAGCCCGGCCCGTGCGGCCAGCCCCGGCAGCCCGTCGGAGGCCGCCCAGGGCGGACCGACCTCCGAGAGCATGTGGCAGGCGGCGCATCCGAGGGTTCCTTCCGTCAGCGTCTTGCCGGCCTGCGGATCTCCCTCAGGCAATT
>CAYHJH010000295.1:0-2253 GCA_964356605.1 uncultured Anaerolineaceae bacterium | reverse complement strand
AGGGAATACCACGCTACCGGTTCCGTCCAGCGATTCAAAGTGAAGCGCCAGAGGGGGGTTCCGTAGGAATCGACAACAACCAAATCCTCGGCCCCTACGCGGTCTTCTATCCAGGCAAGGGCAGAGGCGAATTCAGGTCGCTGCCCTCCCAAGGCCGGATCACCCTGTAAAATCAGGAGGCTCGGATAGACGGGGATCACGCAAGCCACCGCTCCGACGATCAGTGCCGCTCTAAGCCTCGGCTTACCCGACTGCCAGTTAGCCAGCGCGTCGCGCCATAAGAGTGTGCAGCTGGCGATCACACCCAAAGCGATAAGTGGAATAACCATAGCCTCGGGGGTATCAGGAAGGCTGCGAACCCAGGCGATGTCCCAACTTGAAAGGGTCAGCAACTGTCGAAAGTGCTCCGGGATCACCAAGAAGCGCAGATCCCATTCTACGCCCAGGGAATACGGATCCAGTCCCCGATCGAGCCAGGTACGGTAGGGCAGATGCCAGGCTACGACGGCGCCTGCGATCTGGATTAATGCGCTCACCGAGAGCAGCGCTCCAAGAACCATCCTCCCCCGAGCGGATTGCCCGTGGACCATCTCATCCACAACGGGGGCTCCAAGAAAAACCAGCAACGGCATAGCGGGCAACATGTAGCGCAGCCCCCAAACAAGCGTTCCGCCCCATCGGCTTCCGTGAAAGAGCGCCTGTGCGAGAGCGAGTAAACCTATTGAAAGTGCGGCCGGTAGGTACAGCTCTGCATAGCTCCTCCACCAACGAACCGCTGCGTAGGGCGCTAGAACCAGGACGGGAGAGAAGAGGAGGACACTCTTGGCTGGGCTGATGAAGGGGCCAAGCAGGCCAGGAACTACGGACGGGCGGAAGTTGGCGATGAAACGACTGCTCACCCAGCTGAAATACGATGGCGAATAGCGGGCTAAGGCACCGTCGCTAGGAAGAGCAAGCAACACCACCAAGAACCCTCCTGCTCCGAGCAGCCCGAACCCCAGGCCTCGAAATTTCTTCTCCTGCTTCACTGACCTCTTGAGCCAAATCAGGATCGCGCTCAGTGCAAATGCCGGCAAAAGAACCGTAGCGGTGTGTTTCGCCAGTGCTCCTCCCAGAGTCCCAATTGCCAAGAGGCAGGCGCCGACGACCCGCCCCTTCTTGGAAGGTGAAACCAATGACACCCAGCCCAGGAAGCTAACAGCCGTCATCAGGGCAGCAAGCGGATCTCGAAGGAATGTCTTGGCATAGGGCCAGGCCATGGTTCCGAGTCCATAGAGGAGCCCACTCCACACTGCCGTAAGCGGTCTAAACCCCAGCCGAAGCACGACAAGCACGACAACGGCACCGGTCAACGCAGTCACGTACGTATTGAGCGTCAGTGCTGCTTGCAACCCTCCCACTCCAAGTGCACGCCCGACCAGGAAGAGTATCGAACCGGCCACCGTCTGCGCGGGTTCCAGGACTGTGTGCTTGGGCGCAGCTTCGGCCTCGAGGGTGGATAGCTCGCGCACGCGATCGTTTCCGTAGACTTGCGGGTAGTTCCACTTGCCCCAAAGAGCTAAGCTCTGGGATCGGGCGGCCAGGACGTGCTCATCGTCGATCCGGAATGTGCCGCTGTAGGTCAGACTGTATACTGCCACCAGCAGCGAGAACATAAGCACGCCAAGAGCTGCCGCCCAAACGGTGTCCCGCCTCCCAGCAACCAGTGCAAGACAGGCATGCCCGGCTATGGGTTCCCCTGTCCTCATTGAGGGTCTTCCAGCTGCGCCTGATCCTAAGGACAAGGTGTGCCAGGGAATTGGGCGATGAATTCGGCACAAATGGCTGTTGCAGTCAATTCGATTCCGGTGGCCCCGGGGGCAGGGCAGGGAGTGCCCGGGAACTCGGCGATGAAGGAAGCACAGGCTGCCGTGGCAGTAGCACCAAGGTCCGTTGTAGGCGATGGGCCTGGCGTGATCTCCGCAGTCGGAGATGTTGTGACAGGCAGCGCGGCATCTGTCACGAAGGCCTGCGTGCCGCGCGACGCTCGCGCCAATGCGGTTGCCGTGCCACCCGACAGATCAGCTGGCTCCGTGATACGAAGGTATTCCAGGTAGGCGTAGACGCCCAGGGCTCCCAGAGTCAGAATGCCCGCCATCAGACCGATAACGATCACAAGCCTGATGACTCGTTCCGGCCTGGATCCCTCCCGTGGTTGGCGCGGCCGTCCTAGGTTACCAGTCATTGCGACCATGTCCCCATCTCTAGACCTTC
>CAYHJH010000294.1:0-2284 GCA_964356605.1 uncultured Anaerolineaceae bacterium | reverse complement strand
GTGTCCTTCAACATGATGTTCCTTTGCCGGAAGAGTGCGCTGAGCGCGGTGACAAGTCCCGTACCAGGCCAGTCGGGCGGCTAGCCCAATCACACGGCAGAACCTGGCCAATGCTCCAGGACGAGTTCGGGAGGATCTTCTTCGCCGGGTCAACGTCACTGGTTGGTGCTCCAAACCTGACTTGTCGAGTCTCGAAGTATTCACCTTGGATCAGAGACCTCATTTTGCCGATCGAGCAGACGCACTAGGCCAGCGTTCGTGGCCCCGATTCCTGCTCCACGGCGACGCAGAAAGCTGGGGCCGGCTGCTCGATGCCATCGCCGAGCACCGGCTTTTGATTTGCAGCCCGGATGAGACCCTCGCCGCCGTCGGGCACACGGTTCCTCTGGCCTGGAACGGTACGCCGCCAGATCTCCTCGAAACCATCGGGGTCACAAAAGAGGTGGGCCCCTTATGAACCCCAGAGAGCCGCTGCGGGATCCAGAGGGGCGCGAGCTAGCGAATCTCGAGCAAGTCACTCGTCTCCAAGACGCCGCGGTGGTTGAGATCGGGTGTGGAAATGGCCGGCTGACCTGGAGATATGCCGCCCAGGCGGCCAGCGTGTTGGCATTCGATTCTGACAGGGGCATCCTCGCCGAGGCACTGGTCGCCCGCCCGGCTGAGCTCATGTCCAAAGTAGCGCTCGTCCGGGCCGCGGCCGAAGCGCTCCCTGCCAGGCGAGATACCTACGACCTGGCGATCTTTGCCTGGTCGCTTTGATGCGTTTCTCATGCGGGCATGGTCCATGCCCTCGAGCAGGCCTGGCAGGTGCTCCGCCCCGGCGGAATGCTGCTGGATTTGCGTCCTGGGTCATTCGACTCACCCATGGATGTGCTGGCCGATGACGTAGTCGAGCACGCCGGGATGGTCGACATGACCGCCGATCTTCCCGACGACCAGGCGTCGGACGAGTCGATTGAGGCGGCTGTGCGGGCTGGGGTCTTCGTCCCGAAGGAGGTTAGGAAGTTCGAGTTTTCCTACTACTGGACCTCACTCGAGGGAATGCGGGAGTACACGCAGGAACGGTGGGAAACAGCGGTTTTCCCGGCGGAGGTTGTAGGAAGGACTCGGTCCCTGTTGGAAGCACTGGGCCCGGAGGCCCGGATTCGGATCACCCTGCCAATGCACCTAGCCACGTACGAGAAACCACGAGCGGCCTGAACGTCGAGTAACAAATCAGCCGGACTTTTCCTGGGTGGATGAGGACTGCATGTCTTGCCGCGCGAGGCGACCGGAATCATAGAGGGTAAGCACGCGAGTTGGTTGACCGAGGGTGCCGTTGATGCGTTTCGCCGACTACGACCCTTTCGCATGGGTATACAACCAGCAATGGGGGCCGGAATTCGCCGGGCGGGTGCTGCCGGTCATTCAGAAGCTAGTTCTATCGAAGCTCCAGGCAGAAGCCCGGATCCTGGACCTCGCCTGCGGGACTGGCCAGCTGGCCCAGGCGCTGGCGGAGCGCGGATACCGGGTGACGGGGCTGGACGGCTCCGAAGAGATGATCCTATACGCCCGCCTAAACGCACCGACCGCCGAGTTCGTCGTTGACGATGTCCGCACGTTCCAGGTGTCTGAGCCGTTCCGCGCCGTGCTCTCGACTTATGACAGCCTGAATCACATCATGAGCCCAAAGGAACTTCTCAAAGTCTTTAGCAATGTGTATGCTGGGTTGCAGGTCAACGGGCTCTTCCTCTTCGATCTCAACATGGAAGAGGGATATCGGGAACGCTGGAGGGGGTCATTTGGGATCGTGGAGGACGACTATGTATGCGTGGTTCGATCGCGCTTCGATCCAGATGCCGGTGTCGCCAGGGCATCGATTACGATCTTCCGTCCGAAAGATGGCGGCTGGGGCCGCACCGATCTGGAGCTGCTTCAGCGCTGCTACTCGGAAGGGCAAGTGGTCTCATTGCTCGAAGAAGCCGGTTTCGATGCTGTAGAGGCCTTCGACGCGCAGGCCGACCTGGGTTGGTCGCGCAATCCGGGGAGGGGGTTCTTCCGCGCTCGCAAACCCGCTGCTGGCTAAGAGCGTAAACGGCAGGACGCAGGCAGCACCGACTTGGCCCGCTAGGGATCCGGAACCAGCTTGTGAGTATTCGCACAATGCTCGCACCGGGCGCTGGCAGATAGGCTCGTCACTACCAATGGAAATCCAGGACCTTGATGCAAGAGATGAGCAGCATGTCCGGCAGGTCGCCGCTCTGTTGGTCGAGGGCTTCCGCGAGCACTGGCCGGCGGCCTGGCC
>CAYHJH010000293.1:0-2288 GCA_964356605.1 uncultured Anaerolineaceae bacterium | reverse complement strand
TTCCACCACCGAAGCTCTTTCCGCCGCGGACTAACTTCCATACTTTCCAGCATAAAAGCCAAAGGCGGGACGAGACTTGGATTGCAAGCTTTGGGCATCGACGGGGGAGGGAAAAGGCTCCTCGGCCAGGACTCGAACCTGGAACCCACCGGTTAACAGCCGGTTGCTCTGCCGATTGAGCTACCGAGGAAGGCCCAGCGATTATACCCAAAGGGGAATCCAGCGAATCCCTGTTATAAATCCCACCTATGTCAGATGATCTGCGATCCAGTGTGGAACCGGCCAAATCCAGGCGGCGGGTCGTCCTGATAGTCCTGGCGGTGGCAGGGTTGTTGCTCTGCTGCTGCGGCTCGCTGGTTCTGGCCTGGTACTTTGGAGACTCGGTCCTGGAGACCCTGCTGCAGCTCTTCCAACTGCAGTAAGGGCTGCCCGAACTCAGATCGACCGGAACGGCCCCTCCAATTGCTGGGCAAGTTCCTTCAGTTCGGCCAGGGCAGCAAGGGCATTGGCCCGGTCGGCGGGCGACAGTTCCTGGGCCTCGAATTCCAGCTCGTCCAGCACAATCCAGCTTCCACCCGGCCTCACGATCAGGTCGAGGGCCAGGTCTTCGGCCGAGACCCGATCAGTCTCGATCCGGGCAGGGCGGGTGATGTTGCAGTACCAGCCCTTGAGCCGGCCGTCGGTTCCGTCGTACACGGCAAACACGTTGTACCAGCGATCGGAGTAATGGCGCTCGATGAATCGATCGCCCTTGCGCAGTGGCAAACCATGAAAGTCTTCGTCAGCCTGGTCGTAGACAGCCTCGATCGTGATACTCGAAGGCTCCCGGGCGAGCACCTGCCCCTCGTAGCGCCATCGCTCCTGGGCGCGGTAGTCGAGCTTGACCACCGTCGCCCGCTGGTCCGATCCCACTTCAGACAGCCAACCCCAACGATTCCATGAGCTCAGCCAGCTGCTCCCGGAACTCCGGCTGGGTCAGCATGGCCCGGCTGCGCGGGCGAGGGAGCCGGACCGGCAGCGAGCGCAGTACTCGACCCGGGCGCTGGCTCAGCACCAGCACTCGGTCCCCCAGGTAAAGCGCTTCTTCCACGTCGTGAGTGATGAACACGACCGTCTGGCGGAACTGGCCCCAGACCTCCATCAACCAGTTCTGCAGCTCGGACCGGGTGAGCGCGTCCAAGGCGCCGAACGGCTCATCGAGCAGCAGCACATCCCGTCCGGTCAGGACGGTGCGCAGCAGGGCTGTGCGTTGGCGCATGCCGCCGGAGAGGGAGGCCGGGTAGGCGGCCTCAAATCCCTGCAGCCCAAATAGCGGGAGCAGCTCGGCCGCCCGGCTGCGAGCCTGCTGGAGATCGCCTCCCCCCAGCTCCTGGGACACAATCACGTTTTCTAGGACTGAGCGCCAGGGCAGCAGCAGGTCGCGCTGCGGCATGTAACCGAACCGGCCAGCCCGCTCGCCGCACACGGCTCCGTCCAGCCGTATCTCGCCCGCGTCCGGTTCAAGCAAACCAGCGATCAGATTCAAGATCGTGCTCTTTCCACTACCGGAAGGGCCGACCAGGGTTAGCAACTCGCCCGGTGCGACCTCGAGCGAGAGATTCGCGAGCGCCTGCACCGCGAGTCCGTCGGCGTGAAAGGCCTTGCTGATCCGTCGCAGCTCGAGTTTCGGTTCCGACATCTCAGGGGAGGAACTCGTTGGTGAAAGCGGCCGAGGCATCGATGGGGGAGGTCAGGATTCCGTGCTCGGCCATCCAGGTCGAATACGCCTGCCATACTTCGAGCCGCTGCTCGCCCCAGCGCGGGGCCTCGGCCTGATAGCGCGGGGAAAGCCAGGCCTGGCTGGCTTGGACCAGCGCAGGCTCCAGCTCGGGAGCGACCTGCAGCAGAATTACGGCTGCCTCTTCCGGATCTTGGATGGCAAAGCTGTAGCCGCGCGAGACTGCGGCCAGGAAGGCCCGTACGACCGCTGGCCGCGACCTGAGCGTGGATTCGCTGGCGATCAAGACCGGTGTGTAGTAGTCCGGAATACAGGCGAACCAGTCTTCCATCATCACCAGGTCCAGGTCGACATCTTGCTGTTCGGCCTGGATTCCCTGCCAGCCGCGAAAGATCCAGGCCAGGTCGATCTGTCCGGCGCCCAACAGCGCCAACGGGTCGGCGAAGCCGGTGTCTACAATTTCGAGCTGATCGAAATTCGCCTGGTCACACTCCATCAGGACCCGCAGGGTGGGCCGCTCGAAGGGGCTGCCGAACGATCCGTAGCGCAGACCTTCCCAGTCGGCTGGACT
>CAYHJH010000292.1:0-2291 GCA_964356605.1 uncultured Anaerolineaceae bacterium | reverse complement strand
TGGTGTAGCCCAGGACGATCGTGTCCTGGCCGGGGAGATGCCACTCTTGGACGTTGTAGCTGGCAAACGGCTCTCCTGGGCCAGGCACGAACCCGACCAAGTCCTTGCTCGTCGCCAGGACTTCTACCCGGTTGAAGAGCGGAAGGCTGGGCATGTCCTTAGCGAACTCTTGCTGGAAGATCGCGTACTGAGCGATCCGCTCCTCCTGGTCGAGGGTGTTGTTGGCTGCTTTGATCGCAGAGCTCGCGGTTTCATTGCACCAACCCATGTAGTTCTGCCCTTCCCAGCCGTTGTCCGGCAGCGGGATCTGGTCGCAGGAATAGAGCGTCACGCCGCCCGGATCCGCCTCGCCAACCCAGGCAAAGGCACCCAGCTCGTAGTCGCGGCGGGCCAGCCCGGTTGTGTCGCCAAACCACCAGCTGGCCGGGGCATGCAAGCGCACCATACGGATCCCGCACTCGGCAAGGTTCTGCTCCATAACGGCTGCCCAGGTCTGGCGGAATTGAGCCGTGGTCGTTGTGAACTTCAGGGCAAGTTCATCACCGGCGGCATTCGTGCGGAATTCCGCATCGGCTGCTGGTAAGGTCCAGCCGGACGCTTCGAGCAGCGCTATCCCCTGCACGGGATCAAACGGATACTGCTCCACGCCGTCGGCGTGCGCCCAGTGATCACTTGGGATGTTCGTGTCCATCAACAGCACGCTCTGGTCATCGACGAACGGGTAGACCGAGGCGATCAGAGATGCGCGGTCGGTGCAGTAGGCGATCGCCTTGCGCACGTTGATGTCACCCAGGATCGGGTGGGGGATCGTGTATGCCGCGCGTTCAACTTCAACTTCGACTTCGACTTCCTTCTCCACAACCTTCTCGACGATCTGCGTCTGGACGATCGTCTCCGGTCCGGCCGCAGGCTGGCAGGCGCTCAGGATGAACGCTGCCATCAGCAGCAAGCTTCCAACAGTTATCAACTGTCTTTGGGACATCTTCTCTCCTCCAAGAAAGATATGTGCCGTGCGGTAGTGCGATTAGAAGGCTTAGGCAAGAACTGGACGGACCGCTCTCCGGAGACCACCTCCCTTCGGTCGTTTGGGGTGGAATTGAGGAACTGATTATACTTCAATCGATGTCCGCCCTAAAGCCTTCTAAAGGCCTGGGCGCCCCTTACACACCGGTCGGGATCTTGCTGATATCATGAGAGGGCCAGAGCCGACTGGACCCAAGCCCCACAGGCTTGGGACGGACTTTGGGGTGCAGGAATCCCACTTGCCCTCCTCCGCAGCCAAGGCATGATGCCTCCTCGCAGGGCGGGAGCTTCTATGGATCGGCGCAATCGCATCATCATCGGTCTGCTCCTCGGAGCGGGGATGGGTTTAACCTATGGTTTGGTATCCCAGGCGATCAATCTGGTGGCGCTGCGGGGTATCCCCCTCTATGACCCGCCCCCCGGACGGCTCGTCCACATTCTCGTGAGCACGCTGGCCGGTGCAGGGGTGGGCCTCCTCGCCAGTTGGCCGCAGGAAGGGCTGGTCGGCGTATTTCTCGGCTCGCTGGGAGGAGCTCTGGCGGTCTCACTTCAAGGCGTGTGGAAAGCCGCCGGGGACGGGGCCCTCTTGGCGTCTCTGCTTGTCATGATCTACACGTTCATCCCGCGCTTGTTTTACTTGCTACCTTTAGCGGCTTGCGTTCGGTGGGGACTGAACAGGTGGGACAACCTCAACGAAGGGGGGAGGGGTTGGCATTGGCGGAAAGCTCGCCTCCCCATCGGTCTCTTGCTCGCTGCTATGCTAGTCGGTTCGCTCTCTTTGTACCCCTCCCAGGTGCGAGAGGCCTTGCGCGCCATGGACCGCATGCTAGGAGAGGCCCTGGAAGCCAACAATCGCGCTAGTCTGCCTGATGCACTGAAAGTCGTGGAAGGATTCCCATATGGAGCGAGAGGCCCCTATACATTAGAGTGGGGCGAAGCGACAGATCTCTTCCAAGGCCCGCGGCCCGATACTTCCGAGGCTTACCAAGATGCGCTGATCATCGTGCGCTTCGAGAACGGATTCGAGCTCCAGTGCCTTTACACCCTTCCACTTGCGAGGCCTCTTTGTAGCAGCAGGCCAACCTTGCGGGTTCCGATGCTGCGACACGGGGAGCACTTCTCTCTGGCGGGCATCCCGGCCAGCTCCTGGAGAGCCTGAACCGGCGGTAGGGTTCACGGAAGCGCTGCCCCTTCGCACTCCCGGATTTCCTCCAAATTCCACAAGGCACTGAAGGCGGTGGGGTCGACCTCCAAACCGCAGATGTCCG
>CAYHJH010000291.1:0-2301 GCA_964356605.1 uncultured Anaerolineaceae bacterium | reverse complement strand
GGCGGTTCACGATGATGCGGCCGACTCGTGGGCACGGGCGGCCGTGGTGCTGAGAGGCGCCGGGCGGATCGGCCATCAAGATGCGCGCAGCCTTCGGTGGCTGGATGCGTTCGGTGCGCTCATCGCCAATACCGATCGGCATCAGTACAACATTGTCTTCTTCGCCGACGCAATGATTCGCCTGTCGCGTTGCCATTCATGGCAAAACGGTGGATCACGGCTAAATAACTTTCTACACTATGTACTGGACAGTGACAGGTTCATGCAGCCTGGTCGAGTTGGATCAAGCACAAATTCGGGCATCTGTTGGGGGCGAGTTTCGGTCCGATGAATTTCTTGAGCGCATCGGTTTTCGGCAAAGACAAGAGAAAATCGGGTAGGGAGTTGCGGAGGGCGTGAGCGACGACCAGTTCGGAGGGCGCGAGCGCATGGTTTTCGGTGCGCAGCCAACTGCCAAAGAGGCGCCACACGGCGCGATGATGGAAGACGGCCAGGTATTGGAGCAAGCCCTGGACGATGAGACCGATCTGGATGTGACGCTCATAGGCGGCGAGTTTGCGACGGACTTGAGCGCGGTAGCGATCGGATTGGCGGTGGAGGTATTGGCTTCCGTCACTCCGACGGATGGGCGTCATGGCTTTCATCCAGAAGTGGTAGGCATAGGTGCCGACCGTGTGGATGGCTTGTTTGAAACTAACCTCGATTTTGAACCGCCACCCGTAGAGTCGAATGATCTCCAAGGCCTCGAGCGTGAGGTCGGTGCACAGGAGGATGAGTTGACCGCGGGTGGGGTGATCGACCAGGACGAAACGGACCAACCGGCCCAGCGGTCGCCAGAGCAAGTCCAGGCAACGGTAACGCAGCGTGATCGCTTGCTCGCCATAGACGGGGCTGGGGGCCGCGACGAACCCTTCGTCACGGAGGAACAAATCGCGGAGCTTGATTTTCCGGCCATAACACTTGGGGCGACCGCGGCGGCGGGCGGTGCTGGGAGTCACTGGCTCATAGGCGGTGGCGGTGGACCGAAGCCGGCTGACCAAATGGTGGCCAAGTTCCAGGAGCGGGAGGGCCACTTTGCGGCTGGCGTAGTAGGCATCGGCAATCAGATAGAAGGAGCTTTCCAAGCCCAAGTCGAACAGGAGTGCGACCAACTTGTCCAGCAAGGTGCGGCGCCAGCGGTTGGAGAAGACGAGGCCCTCGTGAATGCGGCAGGCCAGCGGGACGGCCAGACAGCCGCCCACCGCCTGGACCAGTAGCGCCACGGCTTGGCAGGAATGGCCCATGATGAAGGTGGGTTTGGTGTTGCCCGCCGACTCCTGGTGCAGACTCTTGACCGCCGGCATCTTCTTTCCCTCCTTGGGCGCTTTGAGGCCGTCGGCCAACAGGACCACGCGATCCCCGACGCGGATCAGGCGTCGGGCAAAGAGGCGGGCGACCACGTTGGTCCAAGTGCGGATGAGCTTGGAGAGGTCCAGGGCGGGAGAGTGAAAGAAGTAGAGGAGGCGATGGTAGCACTGAGGTCGCAGCCAGTGACTGCGCACCAGGCTGGTGACGCCAGCCAGGTCGCTGCGGACGGTCATGGCGGCCAGGACGACGACCAACCAGAGGAAGGTGCGAGTGCGGGCGCAGGCGGGGCGTAAGGCGGCGACGGTCTGATACCAGATGATCCAGAGGTCCATAGGTGCAGGGTGGAATTCGGCCTTGACTTATCCGATAGCCGTTATAGGCTATCGGACATGAATGCCGCCTCTTCTATTCAAACATTCGAACAACGGATTCAACAGATCAAAGCCGAGCTGGCCGCCTTGGGGGAAATGCGACCGGGAAGCCTCTCCAAGCAATACAACGTCTGTGGTAAACCCAACTGTCGCTGCAAAGACCCCCGGAACCCACAGCGCCATGGACCCTACTACCAATTGAGCTGGGTCCACCGGGGCAAAAGCACGACCCAATTCATCCGCCCGCCCCTGCTCCCACAGGTCCGGGCTCAGATCGCCACCTACAACAAATTCCGGAAGCTAACCGACGCGTGGGTCAACCTCGCCCTCCGCCTGGCCCAGGCCAAGCTGCTGACCGCCCGGCAGAGCCTCTCGAAGTGAGCAGTCAACCGGCCTAAAACCTGTCACTGTCCAGTATTGAAATAGGCGGCGAAATGGCGGGCGTCGTCGAAGCCCTTATGGCCGATTCGAGCCCAGGCTTCGGCATCCAGAACTTGTCGGTCAAGTTCGGCTTCCCAATTGACTTCCAAGGATTCGCCTTGAGCGTCGTCATCCAAACAAGAAAGGCGAAGCCAAGTTCCCC
>CAYHJH010000290.1:0-2301 GCA_964356605.1 uncultured Anaerolineaceae bacterium | reverse complement strand
CTCGTCCATGGCCCGGTAGACTGCCCCGAACCCGCCCTGGCCGAGGATCCCTTCGATGCGGTAGCGATCGTTCAGCAGATCGCCGTCTTGAAGAGGCATGCCGTGCAGCAGTCGGCGCTCAACGATCCACCGCCAGCGCGGCGGGGAGGTCCGACGAACTCACTCCGCAGGAGGTTTGGTGATAGGGGACCTCCCGGGAAGATCCCGGCGCTCAGTCCGGGCAGCGCACCTGTCGGCTGGTCAACGTCTTGCCAAGCCCAGATGGGCCGGGGAAGGGGGAGATGGCTCACATGGACCTGCAAGCATTCGCCTGAAGCCGGATGACTTCGTCTTACGGCCGCCAGGCCGGCTGGTAATCACGCGCCGAGTGGGTCGTCAGCCGGGTAGGCTCCGCCCCATTGGAAGTCATGACATAAATGTCGTGGTTGGCGGCGTCGCGCCAGGTCTCAAATGCGATCCACTGGCCATCCGGGGACCAGCTTGGGCCGTCGTTGGGCCCCTTGACGGTAAGCTGCACTGCACCGAAGCCCACCGCCTCCCACGGCACCACCCAGATGTGGATGTCGACCACGTAGGCTATCAGGTCGCCCGCCGGGGACCACGCTGGAAGGCTCGCGAGTTGGCTCCGCGTCACCTGATCCGGGTTCGATCCGTTGAAGGATCCGTCATCGAACAGCCAGAACAGGGTTGGGCTCCCCGCCCGGGAGGTATTCATCACGACCAGTTTGTCGCCTCCCGGGGCCCAGCTGGCTTGGCTGTCCCGCGCCCTGCCCCGGGTCAGCTTCACCTGATTGCGGCCCTCCTCGTCTGCCAGCCAGATGCCGGGGAGGCCGCTCTCCAGCCAGGTGAACACGATGCCCTTCTCGGACCAATCCGGGTCGAACACCCCGCCAGGTCGACTTATTAGGGGGGTGACTTGGCTCCCGTCGGCGTTCATCACGAAGATGGCAGCATTGAGGTAGCTGTCCCGCTTCTCGCGGCACGGGGAGACAAAGAGCAACCGATCCCCCTCAGGCGACCAAGCCGGCTGACAGGCCCCGTCGGGCAGGTTGGTCATTTGGGTGATGTCGGACCCGTCAACGTTCATCAGAAAGACCTGCGGCAGGCCAAACTGCTCGCTGACGAAGGCGATCTGGCCCGGTCCACCACCTCGTGGCGTGGCCGCTGGGGTAGGGACCTCCGTAGGGGGAGGCGGTTGCGTCGGCTCACTCAATAGCGCTTCGGTGGGTCGTTCGGTCGGCGTCAGGATCGCAGCGGGGGTAGCGCCGCCTGCCTCCTCCGGCGCAGGCGAGGCCGTATGTGTAACCACCGCAGCGCCGCCGGCTGCCCCTCGTTCTGAAATCGAGCCCGTGAACAGCAAGCCAGCGCCCACCCCGATGACTACCAACAGCACGCCCCCAAGAACGAACGGCAGGACCGACCGGCGCGGCCGGGTGGGGATAACTGGCAGCGATTCCGGCAGCAAGGTCGCCGAGGGTACCGCTTGAGGGGGCGGGGGTGCGATGACGGTTCGGCCGGCGAACAGAGCGGCCCCAAAGGCCTCCGCGGTGGGAAAACGGTTCTCCGGCTTGATCTCAGTGGCCTTTTCAATAGCTTCCGCCACTTGCGGCGAGACAGCAGGATTGAGTTGACGTACGGGGGTCAACTCCTCCTTCCCCATTGCTCGGCGCAGACCGTCGGCGGGTACCTGATTCGTGAGCAGGTTGTAGAGGGTCGCTCCCAGTGCATAAACGTCGGTGCGCGGGTCGGTGCGCCCCTGTCCATACTGCTCGGGAGGTGCGAAGCCAGGTGTGAAAGCCTTCGCGCCGACAGTAGTGCTCTTCGTAGGGTCCAACTCTTTGGCCAATCCAAAGTCCACCAGCATCGGCCGCCCCGCCGGTGTGACCTTGATATTCGCGGGTTTGATGTCGCGATGGATGACCGGCGGTTGGCGGGTGTGCAGATACTTGAGCGCGTCCAATATCTCCCTGGCCCAGCGCATCACTTCCGCCTGCTGCAGCGGAGCGCCTGTCTTTGCAAGAATCTGGCGGGCGTCTTCCCCCTGGATGTAATCCATCACCAGATACTGCCCCTCGCCGGGTAACGTAAACGTATCGATCACGCTTGGCAGGCTTGGATGTTTTAGCTGGAATAACACCCGCGCCTCGCGGTGGAACTGCCGGGCCGATTCCTCTGAGACGAAGAAGTTCTCCTTGACCGCCACTTCGACGTCCAGGTTCGCATCGTGCGCCCGATAGACGGCGCCCATCCCGCCGCTGCCGAGCGGTTCCACGATGCGGTAGCGATTGTTCAGCAGGGTGT
>CAYHJH010000289.1:0-2335 GCA_964356605.1 uncultured Anaerolineaceae bacterium | reverse complement strand
TACGCGCCGGCCCGTCCTTCTACGCTCATCGCCATCAGCAGACTGACGCCACCGACTGTAAAGACTCCGAAGCCCAGGCCGAAAACCATCAGCGTCGGTCGAACCAGCGGGAGGCTCCCGATCCAGGAGGCGGCGCCCAGGGCGAACAGAGGCAGCGCCAGCAGGAGCAGCCCCCACGCAGTGGTACTGACCTGCCGATCCGGCCGCCAACGGCGTGTCAGCAGCATGGTCAGCACCATTCCCAGTAGAACCCCCGACCCCCAGAACGCGTTAAAGCGAGTGGTCTCGCCGACCGTCAGCCCAAAGACGTCCCCGCCAAACGGCTCCAGCACGGCGTCCTGCATGAAGGCAAAGAAGGCCGAGGCTCCTAGAAAGGCTGCATAGCGGCGCGTCCGCAAGTCGGTCCAGATTAGGGCAAAGGTTTGCCGCAGATCTGCGGCGGGCTCGGATCGGTGCGCCGCGGGAGCGCGCTCCTCCCGCCAGACCGAGACAAACCACAGCACCGCGGCCCCAACCGCCACGATCCAGCCCAGGCGGAGGAAGGAGCCGGCGTCATAGATCGGCAAGAGCCTGGCAAAGGTCAGCGGAAGGAAGGCGAAGCTAGCCACGAGGATGAACTGAACGATGCTGATGGCCTGCCCGCGGCGCGCGTAGGGCGCACTGTCGTGCACCAGCGCCAGGTACGCAGGTCCGGAGATGAGTGTCCCGGTTCCGAACAGGAGAAACGCGAGCAGCGTTAATGCCCACCAAGAGAGGGATCCCCCGCCCCGAGACAGGATTGCGGCCGAGATCGGCAGCAGCGGGATGGAAAGCAACATTAAGCCCCGACCCAGCCAGATGTAGGCCAGGCGGTGGCTTCCAAAGATCGGGCGAGTATCGGAACGATGGCCGGCCCACAAGGAGAGCGGGGCCAGAAGGTAGCGGATCGCGCTCAGCAGCGCGATTGGTGCAGCCGGGGCACCCAGATCGACGATCATGATCCGGTTCCAAATGCCTGTGACCAGCAGATCTGCTGCGGAGGAGCCGATTTGGAAGGTGCCAAGTTTGATCGTGCGAAGGAATTGAAAGCGCGACCCGGGCCGGCTGTCTGTCGACAAAGCCTCCTCGGGCGGACTCGGCTGCGCCTGATTTTCGGCTGAACTACTCGCGATTGGCTCAGCCCCGCGCATACACGCCCCGAACTCCCGGCCGTTCAGGCCACTGCAGCGGCCGCTTGGGGGGCGGCCTCTTCTGCGGTCCCTGGGCGGGCGGCCAGCACGAAACCGGCGTACATCAACACCGCCGCAAGCAATTCCCCAAGGTACAGGAAGCTGCCAAGTCCCAGCCGGGTGAGCGTGCTGGCAGAGGCAATCGAGAGCGCGCCGGCGGCAATCAAGACGTTCCCCAGCACGCGGTTCGGAAGAACTTTCTTCCTGAGGAAAAGCCAGGCCGACCAGAGAGCGCCTCCCACCAACATCAGCGTGCCGTAAATATTGAAAAAGATGGTGGTTCTACGGATCGGTGCACCCAGCGGAAGGATGCCCTTCTGGACGTTGACCGTCTCTCCGCGGTATTCCGTCTCCGCCACTACCGCCCCCGACCGGACTTCGTCGCCCGGCTCGATGACCTGCGTTCGATACTGCTCGCTGATTGGCCGGGTGCGGTCAAAGAAAGTCGGATCGAGTTTCGGCATGACCTGCAGCATCAGCACCAGGGCGCCCAGGCTCGCGGCGACCAACAGCCCGGTCAGGATCTGGCCCCAGCGTTTGCGGACCAGCAGCAGGAAAGTCCCGTGCCCGATCCAGCCCGCAGTGAGCACGGCCCCGAAGAAATACCAGGCGAAGAAGACCAGGCTGCTCCAGCCCACGGCCGCGAAGTAGGCCTCTGCGAGGCTGGCGGCCGCGAATAGCCCGAGCCCGATCGTCCAGACCAAGAAATACGGTTTTCGCCTCGCCTGCCAGCGCTGGAACACAGAGAAGGTAAAGAAGATCATGACGGCGGTCGAGACGAATGGCAGAAAGAGATTCGGGTCCATCTAAGCCTCCAAACAGTCTAGGGGAAAATCCCGATGAACGCGGCGATTGCCACCAAGATCACGAACACGGTGAGCACTCCCATAATCAGGATGATGGCCGGGAGCACCTTCGAATAGAAGCGGGAGCCTTCCGGCATCCGCGAACTGCCTGTCCTGCTTCGGTCCACAGCGCGATGGCGTTCCGGATCGAGATCGCCGCTTTGCTGACTCAATTTCCCTTCAAAGGGCAGAGTACCCGATTCCGCCGCGCCCGAAGAAACTGTGAAAATCTACGGCAACGTAGCCTAGTTGATAGGATTGCTCAGATTATATGCTGTTTAG
>CAYHJH010000288.1:0-2349 GCA_964356605.1 uncultured Anaerolineaceae bacterium | reverse complement strand
CCTCGCCCTCAATTACCGTGCACGCTCTCAGTGTCGCGTCTGGCAAGCGATAAATCATCGCACTCGGTCTGGACCAGCGCCAATTCATGAAGGGGTTTTGAGGCTTGGGCGACGGTTCAAGACCAAGCGGATAGCCCGCCGGTGCTGATCCTCGGCCATGGCGGCTTGAAAGTCGGTAGTGGTCACCTGCTCCGGGCGGCGCTGATGGCTGCGCCATTCCATGAAGAGGCTGTTGCTCAGCCGCCGCATCATGCCCAGGACCCACATGCTGTTGGGGTGGCGCACCCGGCACAGGTCGTCCAGGAGGGAGACGTCCAAGCGCTGGTGCAAGCCGCTCTCGATGCCCCAGGCCCCCCGGTTGAGCTCGAGCCAGGGGAGCGCCTTCAGGCGGGCCGGTTCGGCGCTGGTGAGCAGGGCGACCAATTCGTCTTGGCGGCCTTGGGTCTGCCGCAGGACTCGGGCGGCTTGTTCGGCCAGCGGGAAGCCCACCTGCTCCGCATCGACGGGCTGGGTCAGGATGCTGCGGCTCTCAGGCCGGCCTTTGTTGATTTCCTGAGTACGGGCCTGGGTCGGCGTCGGATCCTCAGGGGGGAAAATCCGCTCGGGGAGCGGAGAGCAGGGTCTGGATATTCTGGCGCACCGTAGGTTGGTTGTCTTTAACGGTCAGGAGGTAATCGGCGCCGTGCTCCAACACCAAGGCGCGGGCAGTTTCATCCTGGGTGTGCAAGGCATCCAACGACACGAACCGTCCCGCCAAGTCGAGCTGCGAGAAGAGTTCGCGCGCCACGGGAATCTCGTTGGTCTTCTGGTCCACGAGCGCACAGCCCAGATAGTGCTGACTGGGCACGGTGACGGCCGTCAAGATCGAGGCCCCGCTGCCGTGTTTGGGTTCCTTGCCGTCCAGGACGATCAGTTCCTGCGCGGGCGGGGGGCCGCGCAACTGGGCTTGCACGGCCAGCACCCCCTCGTTCACCTGCTGGGCCCCGACCCGTCTGAGCAGGCGGCAGAAGGTCGGCTGCGTGGGGGCCGGATACTTGCCTTTGGGGTTGCGCCGGATGCCCAGGGCGCGACGCTGGGCCCGGCTCAAACCCCGGGCGAACTTGGCCAAATCCTTTTGTCCCCGCGGAGCGCCGCAGAGCATGGCCAGCAGGATGAGGGTCATCAGCGAGAACAGAGGATAGGACTCGACGCGGGCGCGATACTCCGGGATGGCTTTGAAATGTTCGGCCAGGGAGCGAATCTCGCTGACCGGGCGGGTGCAAGGCGGGGGTAGGGATGGCTCGACGGCTGCCAGGGCGGGCTTGAGGTGCTCGGCTTGGAGGCTGCGACGGGCGTTTTTGGCCAGTTCGCGGCAGAAGAGCCGTTTGGGGTGGTCGTGTTTGACGTAGTAGTCGCGGCGGCAACGGCCCCAGCCGTCGGTGGGGCCCAACTCGGTCCAACCGCTGGCCGAGTAGAGGGTGCCCGAGAACTGGTCGGGATCGACGAAGGTTTCGACCAGCAGGACCGGATGGCCGTAGTGGTGCTGCCAGTCGCGGCTCAAGCGCTCGAGGGTGAGGCGCAGGACCTTGCTGGCGAGGTTGGGGACCGAAGGATCGGGCAGGAGCAGCAAGCGGCTGTTGTTGGTGAGCAGGCGCAGGCGGCGGTGACGTTGGGGGTCGGTCCACTGGATCCAGCGGTCGCGCGCTTTGAGGTGCTTGGCCGGGGCGCTGAAGATCAGGATGGCCAGCCAGTCCCCGCGGGCATCGGTGGCGAGGTAGTGGAGCCGCTCGCCGAAGGGCTTGAGGCTACCCAGGTAGTGATGCTGGTCGAGCAATTGGTTCAGGCGCGGGAGTTCGGTGGGCTCGGCCAACCGGACCTGGACTTGGTCCAGCAGCGCTTTCTCGTCCGCTTCGGACCGGCGAAACGTGTTCTTCATGTCCGCGAGGGTAAAAAATCGCGGACGGGATGTCTCGCAAAAAGTGTCTACTCCCTCTGGACCAATGACCTATCCGGCCTCAGGCATTGGCCCTGGGCAAACAGTTTGTCACCGCCAGCTACGATCACACGTTGAAAGTCTGGGATACTTTGGATTGGCCGAAGCCCACCAATGAATGGCGGAAGCCAGTCACGCTGCGCGGTCATTTGGAGGAGGTGTTGGACGCGGCGTTTTCTCCGGATGGCAAACACATCGCCAGCGCCAGTACCGACGGCACGGTCAGGTTTTGGAGCGCCTCAGCCAAGCCGCGCCCGGAAAATTTCAAGCCGCTTCCACCCGACATGCGTTTGTGGTCGCTTTTTTTTTTAGTTCAAGGGTTGTTCGTGATCTACACCAATCACACGTTCAGCGTGTGGGACTTGAACTCGTGGGGG
>CAYHJH010000287.1:0-2357 GCA_964356605.1 uncultured Anaerolineaceae bacterium | reverse complement strand
ATCCTCTTTCCGCTCGCCCGCCAGGTCCTCGACCCCCCGACCAAGGGATCTGTCGCCGCTGCCATGGAGGGCATGAGATGAATCAGACTTCCGACGTCATCGTGATCGGTGGCGGAATCATGGGAACGAGCGCCGCCTTTCAGCTCGCCGATCGTGGTCTGCGGGTGACGCTCGTGGAGAAGGGTCACTTGGCCGGCGGGACGACCGGCAGGTCTTCGGCCATTATCCGGCAGCACTACTCAAACGAGATCACCGCCCGCATGGCCCTGTATTCACTCCACGTGTTCCAGGACTTTCCCAAAGTGGTCGGCGGGGATTGTGGCTATCGCCGAACTGGCTTTGTCGTGTTGGCCAGCCGCGACGAGCGGAAAGGTCTGGAAGCGAACGTCGCTCTCCAGCAAAGCGTGGGCATCGACACCCGATTGTTGGACCCGGATGATCTTCGCGGGCTCACACCAGGAATGGAAGGGGTCGAGGAGGTGTTCGCGGCGTACGAACCCGACGGAGGATACGCGGACCCATCCGCCACGGTGAATGCGTTCGGAGAAGCCGCCCGGCGAAAGGGCGCGGCAATCCTCCAGGACACGGAAGTGGTCGATGTCAGCATGGACCACGGACGCGTGCAGGGCGTCGTGACCAGCCGGGGTGAGATCGCAGCCGGCGCGGTTGTAAATACCGCCGGGCCCTGGGCAGGCAGGATCGCCCGGCGGGTAGGCGTGGATCTCCCAATCCACCCTTGTCGCGTCCAGGTGGCCTTCTTCGCGCCGCCTCGAGACGGAACGCCAGCGCCTTTGGTCTTCGCCGACTTTCCCAACGTCACGTACTTCCGGCCGGAAACAGGCGACTTGACCCTGATTGGATCGCTCGACCCGGCCGAGGGCAAGGTGCATGCCGACCCGGATCAGTTTCGTGAGAGCGTGGATCCCGACTTCATCCTCGATATGGGCGAGCGCCTGACCCGGCGGTTTTCAAGCATGGAACGCGGCCACAGCCGCGGAGGCTACGCATCGATCTACGACGTTACTCCCGACTGGCACGCGGTCATCGATGAGGTGCCCCGAGGGAGCGGATTCTTCATCGCCGCGGGCCACAGTGGACACGGTTTCAAGTTGGGCCCCGCGGTGGGCGTCATGGTGGCTGACCTCGTGACGGACGGTAGCACACCCGGACTCGACCCGCGTCCGTTCCGACTGGCGCGATTTGAGGAAGGTCAGCCGATTCGAGGTTCCTTTGATTACAGCATTGCAGGATAGGTCTGAAGCAAGAAACCGGCTGATGGCTTGTGAAGAGAAGGCGGTTGAAGCTCCCTGAAGACCTACAAGATCGGCGTCATCCCTGGCGACGGCATCGGTCCGGAGGTCGTCAGCGAAGGCCTGAAAGTCCTGCAGGCGGTCGCTGACGGGTTCAGCTTTGAGCTGGTCGAGTACCCCTACAGTGGCGAATACTACCTGCGCACGAAGGAACTCGTTCCTGAACGGGTGATCGACGAGTGGCGGGCGCTCGACGCCGTCTACCTGGGCGCGATCGGGCACCCCGAGGTCGAGCCCGGTCTCGTGGAGCGCTCCGTGATCATGGGCCTTCGGTTCGGCCTTGACCTGTACGTCAACTTGCGGCCAATCAAGCTGTATGCCGAACACCTCTGCCCGATTAAGGACAAGCGCCCGGAAGACGTTGATTTCGTTGTCGTGAGGGAGAACACCGAGGACGCGTACGCGGGACTGGGGGGCGTCTTCAAGAGAGGGACTCCGGACGAGGTCGCGATCGCCGAGATGATCTATACCCGCAAGGGCGTCGAGCGCATTATTCGTTACGCTTTCCAACGAGCTCTGGAGCGCGACCGGCAGCGGCGCGAGTCCGGCGAGGCCTCACGCCCGCCCAAGGTTACGCTGGTGGACAAGGCCAATGCGATCCGGGCCCATGATCTCTGGACCCGAGTCTTCTCCGAGGTCGGAGAAGCGGAGTTTCCGAACGTCGAACGCGATCACGCATATGTCGACGCGTGCTGCATGTGGATGGTGAAGAACCCGGAGTGGTTCGATGTGATCGTGACGACGAACCTCTTTGGGGACATCCTGACCGATCTCGGGGCGATGATTCAGGGGGGAATGGGCATCGCCGCCTCGGGCAACATTCACCCCGCGGAAGCGGGGATGTTCGAGCCCATCCACGGCTCAGCGCCCAAATACGCGGGTCAAAACGTCGCCAGTCCCCTCGGGGCGATCGCCGCGGCCGGTATGATGCTTGACTTCCTAGGGGAATCCCGCGCCGCCGAGCAGGTAGAGGGAGCCATCGAGCGGCTCCTGCGCTCCGGCCGGATCCCATCGGTGGATGCCCGCAGCGGCCTGCGAACCGATGAG
>CAYHJH010000286.1:0-2367 GCA_964356605.1 uncultured Anaerolineaceae bacterium | reverse complement strand
AACTGCGGGTCACCGCCGAGCACCTTCAGGCCTTCCATGCCCAGGGGCTACTCCTTCACGAGGCTGTGACGCTCGCTTCGATCGTGGAGCGAGAAGCGATCGTGGATGCGGAACGTCCTCTGATCGCGGCCGTCTTCTTGAGAAGATTGAGAAACGGACTCCCGCTCGAATCCGATCCGACGGTGCAGTATGCCCTCGGTCAGCAGCCTACCGGCGAATGGTGGAAGTCGCCGCTGACGCTGCTGGATTTGGAAGTCGACTCGCCCTACAACACCTACCGGGTTGGCGGTCTGCCGCCTGGGCCGATCGCCAGCCCCGGCCTGGCCTCCCTGGAGGCTGTTGGATGGCCGGCTGAGACGACCTTCCTTTACTTTCGGGCCGCCTGCGACGGTTCCGGCCGCCACGAATTCGCCGAGACATTCGAGCAGCATCTGCTGAATGCCTGTCCATGAACCCGAGGGAAACTTGTGGGAAGCGGGCCCTTCGGCTCGGCTCAGGGCGGGCGAATATGTGAATGAAAGCGGTTGGCCTGAACCACCGGCGGAAAAGCCCGCCCATAGAAAGAGCCTCCAGCCGTCGTAGGGCGTCGGAGGCTCTCTGGCGATCTGAACGGGCAACACCAATACGAAACAGTACAGACTAGAGGAGAGGAAAGCACATGCCGGATAAGAGAATCGCCCCCTTCGGGAGCTGGACTTCCCCCATCCGCGCGGCCCAGGTCGCAGCCGGCACTTCGCGTCCAACTCAGATCATCGTCTCCGACGGCCACCTCTATTGGACCCAAACCCGGCCCGATGAGGCCGGCCGAGTTGCCGTGATCCGTAAGTCACCAGTACTTGCTCCACAGGAAGCCACGCCGGCCTCGTTCAACTGCCGCACCCGCGTCCACGAGTATGGCGGGGGACCCTTCTTGGCGGCTGGCCAGACGCTGTTCTGTTCGAATTTCGAGGACCAGCGTCTCTACCGCATCGAGCCGGGCTCAGCGCCGACCCCGATCACTCCCGAACCGGAAGTGGCGGCCGGGCTGCGTTATGCCGATGGCCGCCTCACCCCCGATCGCCGCTGGATCCTATGCGTCCGCGAGAGTCACTTTGGAGGCGGCACGGTCATCAACGAAATCGTCGCACTGGGCATCAACGGTGTCTCCGAGCCCCGGCCAGTCGTCAGGGGCCGGGATTTCTACGCGTTCCCTCGCCCCTCCCCGGACGGCAGGTCGCTGGCCTGGTTGGAATGGGACCAGCCGCAAATGCCCTGGGACGGTACCGAACTGTGGGTGGGCGAGCTCAAGTCGGATGCCAGCGTGGCGAATCCACGCCGGGTCGCCGGCGGTAAGACCGAATCGATCTTCCAGCCAGAATGGAGCCCGGACGGAGTGCTGCACTTCGTTTCCGATCGGAGCGGATGGTGGAATCTGTACCGCTGGTCGAGCGGCCAAGCCGAAGCGATCCTGCCCATGGAGGCCGAGTTTGGTTCCCCGCAGTGGAACTTCGGCTACTCACACTATGCGTTTCTGGGCGATGGGCGGATCGCCGCGATCTACTCCAAGGACGGCATCAGCTACCTGGGGCTGATTTCTCCAAGAGGACAGTGGACCCCGCTTGCCAGCGGGCTCACCACCTTCGATCCTCCCAGTCTGCATTTCGACCCCGCCTCCCACCGGTTGGTCTTCGTCGCCGGTGCGCCGGACCGCCCGGCGACAGTCTTCGCGCTTGACCCGGATTCCGGAGCGCCCGAAGCCTTGAGCGCCGCGCCGCCTTATCTCCCGGATCCCGGCTACATCTCCGGCCCACGGCCGATCTCCTTCCCCACCACCGGTGGTCAGGTGGCGCACGCGTTGTTCTATCCGCCTCACAATCGGGACTTCGAGGCACCGGATGGGAGCAAACCGCCCCTGATCGTCATCAGCCACGGCGGTCCGACCAGCAACACCACTTCGGAGTTCTTCTTGCCGCGGCAGTTCTGGACCAGCCGCGGATTCGCGGTTGTCGATGTGAATTACCGCGGCAGCACCGGCTACGGCCGTGCCTACCGGGAGCTACTGAATGGAACCTGGGGGGTGGTCGACGTCGAGGACTGCATCGCCGCCGCGAAGTACCTGGTCGGCCAGGGTGAGGCCGACGGGGACCGGTTGATCATCCGCGGAGGCAGCGCCGGAGGGTACACGACTCTTTGCGCACTGGTATTCCACGATGATTTCGCCGCCGGCGCCAGCTACTATGGAGTGGCGGATCTCGAGGCCCTCGCTCTCGATACCCACAAATTCGAAGCCCAATATGAAGAAGGCCTGATCGGTCCTTATCCGGAGGCCATTGAACTGTACCGGGAGCGCTCCCCGATCCACTTTGCCGATCGACTATCCTGCCCGGT
>CAYHJH010000285.1:0-2378 GCA_964356605.1 uncultured Anaerolineaceae bacterium | reverse complement strand
CCAGGGCACGGCATCGTTAGTCGTGTCCACAAGCAGCAGCGCCGGGCCCCGTTCGACCATGCCGCGGACGAAGGCCGCGTCGGGACCTTCCAGGGGCTCGGTGAGCGGAATCGCACGCGCAAGCGGCGCCCCCTCCGCGCCTAGTGCCGCTGGGGTCTCGACGACTTCCAACCGGAAACCGAGCGCCTCAGCCCCATCCTCTAACCGAGGGATTAGAAAGTAGTCGCGAGTGAGCGCAATGATTAACGGCCGTTCGGCTCCCGCGACATCCTCCACTTCACCCTCCGGACCGTCGATTCACTTCGGCCGACATTGGGATGGGGCGGCAAGCTACATCTTTGGCAGCTCGATCTGCTGCTGCCGCTGGTACTTGCCCTTCTTGTCGGCATAGGAAATCCGACACTCCTCGTCCGCTTCAAAGAAGAGCACCTGGGCAATCCCCTCGTTGGAGTAAATCTTCGCCGGCAATGGGGTCGTGTTTGAGATCTCGAGGGTCACGAAGCCTTCCCATTCGGGTTCAAAGGGGGTGACGTTAACGATGATCCCGCAGCGGGCGTAGGTGGACTTGCCGAGGCAGACCGTGAGGACCGTCCGCGGGATGCGGAAGTATTCGATAGTTCGGGCCAAGGCAAAGGAGTTGGGCGGGATGATGCACACCTCGCCCCTGAAATCCACCATCGAGGCCGGGTCGAAATTCTTCGGATCGACGATGGCGGAATGGACGTTGGTAAAGATCTTGAATTCGTCCGCCACCCGGATGTCGTATCCATACGATGAGACGCCGTAGGAAATGGCGCCCTCCCGCACCTGCGTATCGACAAAGGGCTCGATCATGCGTTGCTCGCGCGCCATGCGGATGATCCAATGGTCGGGCTTCAGGCCCATTCGGTTCCTCCTGTGAGTGCGGGAAACGCCCCGCTCAACGGGTAACGGTCTCAGCCCGCACCGGATTTCGAAGCGTCCCGATGCCTTCGATCTCGATGGTCACCTCGTCGCCGTCGAGCAGTGGCCCAACCCCAGAGGGCGTTCCGGTCAGGATGAGGTCGCCGGGTTCAAGCGTCATGATGGACGAGATGTAGGCAACGAGTTCGTACACCGGAAAGACCATGTCCCGGGTGGAACCCATTTGGCGAAGCTGGCCGTTGACGCTGCAGGTGATGAGCGCGTCCGAAGGGTCGAGTTCGGTCTCGATCCAGGGCCCGATTGGGCAGAAGGTATCGAATCCTTTCGCGCGAGTCCATTGATCATCGATCTGCTGAAGGTCGCGTGCGGTCACATCGTGCGCCACGGTATATCCGAAAATGTGGGACGGAGCACCCTCGGCCGTGATCCAACGCCCCCGCCGTCCAATCACGACACCTAGCTCGCCTTCATGCTCGACCGCACTCGATTGGGGCGGAAGCCGGATGGTCTGCCCCGGCCCAATCACGGCGCTGGGTGGTTTCAAGAAGAGCAAAGGGAGTTCGGGGACTTCCGAGCCGTGCTCAGCGGCGTGAGCGGTGTAGTTCCTGCCCACGCAGATGATCTTGCCGGGCTCCACGGGGGCCAACAGCGTCAGGCCATCTACGGCGAGATCGGCTGGCTGACGGCGGTATTCTCCGAAAGGCGAACCATCCAGCAGGCCGATCCGCTCGCCGCTCAGCCAGCCCCAGAGCGGGGTCGCCCCGGGCTTTCTCTGGATGCGGACGATTCGCACTGGTTTATATCCATGGCTTGCGGGCCCAGGCCATATCATAATCGACCTGCCACGGTAGCACCTCAACCTCTGCGAAACCCAGACCTATCAGAAATGCCGGAAAACGCCGGCGGCCGATGGTCCGGCCCAGGATCAGCGGAGCCTGCCATCCCACCCGGTTGCTGATCAAGAGCCATCCTCCGGGGCGAAGGACTCGCAGGATCTCGGTGATGGTTTTCTTGGGGTTAGGGGTGAATTCGGTCACCTCCAAACAGACCACCGCGTCGAAGCTCTCTGACGCCAAGGGCAAAGGAACTGCCCAGCTCTGAACCCACCTGACCTCTTCGGGGACAATCTGCTTCCCAAGCCTCAGCATGTGGCGAGAGGCCTCCACGCCAACGCGCAGTTGCGTCGATCGATCTTGCCCGCTCTGGAAATCATATGGATTCCGGGCCGCAAAATTCGTTTCTGAGCTTGCAGGGTCACCCAGTCGGCTGCCAGGGGGGTCCGCCATCGCACGAAATGTGCGGCCGGTGCCGGCCCCCACATCCAACAGGCGCGCATCCGGGAGATTCGCCAGGAGCCTGGAGAGTGGTTCGCCGAGCACTCGCTGTTCCCAGTCCGGGTCAAATCGTTTGATCTGGTCATAACGCCGGGCTGCCAGGTCATACAGCCAGACGACGAAGCGTTGGCCGAGGTGGGC
>CAYHJH010000284.1:0-2394 GCA_964356605.1 uncultured Anaerolineaceae bacterium | reverse complement strand
AGCTGATCGTCTTCAGCCGAGACGAGCTCAAGCAGCACGAGATGCGCGAGGCCGGTCTCAACGACCCCCGCCTGCGCTACTTCATCGGCGACGTGCGCGACCTGATGCGGCTGCGGCGGGCGATGGATGGCGTGGACGTGGTGGTGCACGCGGCCGCGCTGAAGCAGGTGCCGGCCTGCGAGTACAACCCGATCGAGGCGATCATGACGAACATCATGGGCGCTCGCAACGTGATCGAGGCCGCCCTGGACACCGGGGTCAACAAAGTGATCGCGATCAGCACCGACAAGGCGGTTAACCCGATCAACCTGTATGGCGCCACCAAGCTGGCAGCCGAGAAACTCTTCGTACAGTCCAATGCCTACGCCGGCGGCCGCGAAACCCGCTTCAGCTGCGTACGGTATGGAAATGTCGTCGGCAGTCGGGGCAGTGTGGTGCCAGTATTCCTCCGCCAGCGCGAGAACGGCAGGGTCACGGTCACAGATGAGCGTATGACCCGCTTCTGGCTGTCCATCGAGCAGGGTGTGCGCTTCACGATCCGCTGCATCGATCAGATGCAAGGAGGGGAAGTCTTCGTTCCGAAAATTCCCAGCATGCGGATCGTCGATGTGGCATCCGCAGTGGCCCCAGATTGCGAGGTCGAGTTCATCGGCATCCGGCCCGGCGAGAAGTTGCACGAAGCGCTGGTTTCGGAGGACGAGGCTCGACACACGCTCGAGCTGGAGGATATGTTTGTGGTGCAGCCCGGCGGAGCATTGTGGTTCGGGCGGGCCTGGGAAGGCAAGGGCAGGGCGCTGCCCGAGGGTTTCCGATTCACCAGTGACAACAATGAAAAGTGGATGAGCGTGGACGCGATCCGCGAGATGGTTGCCCCCTATGATGCCGGATTGAGGGCTTGAGGGTGGCCAGGATCCTGATCACCGGCGCCAGCGGGCTGTTGGGGAGCAATCTGGCTTTGCTGGGGGCGAGCGAGCATGAAGTGCTTGGGACTTTCCATCGACATTCGCTTGACATCCCCGGGGTGCAATTGGTGGCCGCAGATCTGACCGATCCCGAAGCGGCCGGCACCGTGATCGGCAGCTACCGACCCGAGTGGGTGGTGCACTGCGCAGGCGCGACTGAGGTGGACCGCTGTGAGCTCGAGCCGGCCTGGGCCTGGCGGCTGAACGTGGACATGGCAAGGCATGTGGCTGCTGCCGCGCAGAGTGTGGGTGCTCGCTTGGCGCATATCTCCACTGACGCGGTCTTTGACGGCGAGGCCGGGGAGTACCGCGAGAGCGACGAAGCGCGTCCGATCTCAATCTACGGCCAGTCGAAGTTGGCGGGAGAACGGGCCGTAGCCGAGAGTCATCCGGAGGCGCTCATCCTGCGCATCAACTTCTTCGGCTGGGGCGCGGGGCCGAAGCGCAGCCTGGCCGAATGGTTCTTGGAGCGGCTGGAAGCCGGGCAGTCCTGCCCGGGATTCACCGACGTGTACTTCTCACCCCTGCTGGCCCAGCATCTGGGGCGCCTCGTTTTCGAGCTGTTAGCGGCCGGGCCAAGCGGTCTATTTCACCTGCCTGGGCGGATCTGCTTGAGCAAGTATGAGTTTGGCGTGCGACTGGCGCAGGCCTTTGGTTTGGACCCGTCGTTGATCCGGCCGACTAGCATAGACGCGGCAAAGTTTCCGGCCGCGCGGGCTAAGCGCCTGTGCCTGGCGGGCGAAAAGGTCGAGGCCGCGTTGGGTCGTCCGCTGCCAGACTTGGAGGACGGGTTGCGTGAGTTTCGGGAATCGCGCCAGAGCTGGCCGCTGCGGCGGGAGATCAAGGCAGGAACTCCGGCATGAAAGAGATCGAGATCGCCGGCCGCAAGATCGGTGACAACCATCCCACGTATTTCATCGCCGAAATTGGCGCCAACCACGATGGCTACCTGGAGCGGGCGAAAGCGTTGATCCAGATGGCCGCCGAAGCGGGGGCCGACGCCGCCAAATTCCAGAACTTCCGAGCGCCGGAAATCGTGAGCGACTACGGTTTCCGCAACATGCAGTCGCAGGTCTCGCATCAGGCCAAGTGGAGCAAGTCGGTCTTCGAGGTCTACGCCGAAGCTTCGATCCCATTTGAATGGTCGGCGGAGCTAGGGGAGGAGTGCGACCAGGCTGGCATCCACTATTTCTCCTCGCCCTACGACTTCGAGGCCGTTGACCAGCTGGAGATCTATTTCCCGGCGATCAAGATTGGCTCCGGCGATATTACCTGGATCGAGATCGTCGAGCAAATCGCCTCCAAAGGCAAGCCGGTGCTGCTGGCGACCGGCGCCTCGACCATCGGCGATGTCCAGCGGGCGGTGGAGGCCATCTTGGCAATCAACCCAGACCTGGTGCTGATGCAGTGCAACACCAACTACACCGCCAGC
>CAYHJH010000283.1:0-2431 GCA_964356605.1 uncultured Anaerolineaceae bacterium | reverse complement strand
TGACGCCTGCGGCGCCAGCGTCAATGTGGCGCCGGTGACGCCGGAGAGGGTATGGAGGGCGCTAGGCGCCAGCCGCCAGCCGATGGCTGACCGCTGATGCCCGATGGCCGACGGTCGACGGTCGACGGTCGATGGTCGAAGGCTGACCGCTTCTATGCCAGACTTGCGGAACTCGAGCGTGCTGGTCTACCAATTGCGGTTGCAACTGTGGTACGTGCCCAAGGCTCCGTCCCGCGACATGAGGGCACCAAGATGCTGGTCCATCCCGACGGCAGTATTGAAGGCACCGTCGGCGGCGGGGACCTCGAGAACCGGGTCATTCAGGCGGCCCTGGAGGCCATACAGGATGGGAAGCCCCGCATCCTGAGCTATGCCTTTAGCGACCTCGAAAAGGGCGACGTCGGGGTGTGTGGCGGCGAGATGGAGGTGTTTGTGGAACCAGTCAAAGCTCGGCCGACTATTGTGGTGGTCGGCGGCGGTCACGTGGGTAGCGCGGTCGTTCACTTAGCGAGCTGGCTCGGGTTCCGGGTCGTGCTCTCGGATGACCGCCCGGAATACGGCAGCCCGGAGGCGGCGCCAGGTGCGGATGAGTACATCATGGGACCGCTTGCCGAGCTTCCTCGCAGGATGCAGATCACACCCGACACCTACATTATGCTTACCACACGCGGCGTCCCGGTCGATGTCGATGGCCTGCCGCCGCTGTTGGATTCGCCGGCTGCCTACATCGGCGTGATCGGCTCGCGCCGTCGCTGGGAGGTTTGTGCTCAGGAGCTGTCGGCGAAAGGCGTGCCGGCGGAAAAGATCGCCCGGGTCCACTCCCCGATGGGGCTTGAGTTGAACGCCGAGACTCCGGAGGAGATCGCGGTCAGCATGCTGGCAGAGATTATTCAGCTGCGACGGGGCGGGACGGGCGAGCGCATGCTGCATGAGCCATCGCTGCGCGAGCAAAGATAGCGTGATCGGACGAGAAGAGATGACTGCGCGCCTGTGCCGGCCGCAATTTGGCCGCTAAGAATATGATGTGGGAGCGATACTACACCGTCCGCAAAGTTGAAGAAGCCGTCCGGCTCCTGGCGGACCAACGCGGCTCGGCTCGAATCGTGGCCGGCGCAACCGACCTGATCCTGGAACTCGAGCGCGGCGTGCGATCTGGCGTGCGCGCGCTGATCGACATCACCCGAATCCCTGGGCTGGACCACATCCGGCTGGAATCGGACGGCTGGGTCCATCTGGGGCCGCTGGTCACCCACAATCACTGTGCCGTTTCACCCTTGATTATTGAGCGGGCCTTTACACTCGCCCGCGCCTGTTGGGAGGTCGGAGCGCCGCAGATCCGCAACCGGGCAACGGTCGCTGGCAACCTCATCACCGCTTCACCCGCCAACGATTCCATCACTCCTCTGATGGCGCTGGATGCTCAGCTCACCCTTCGTTCGACCGCAGGAGAGCGGGTGGTGCCGCTGCGCGAGTTCTATAGCGGCGTGCGCCGCACCGTAATGCGGGACGAAGAGTTCCTGGCCGACATCGCCTTTCGGCCGCCGCCAGTGGGCAGCCGATCGACCTTCATCAAGCTGGGACTTCGGCGGGCTCAGGCGATCGCGATTGTCAACGTAGCAGTCGTCCTGGATATGGACGGAGAGCGGATTCGAGGGGCTGCGATCACGCTGGGCTCGGTGGCGCCGACGATCGTTCATGCTGCCGAGGCGGAGAATTTCCTACAGGGCAAGTCGCTCGACCCAGGCGTGATACAGCGTGCTGCCCAGCTGACTCGCCAGTCCGCGACCCCGATCGACGATGTGCGTGGCACAGCCCGCTATCGGGCGGAGATGGTGGAAATCTGCACCCTGCGCGCGCTGCGCAGTCTGGCGGCCGGCGCCGAGCGATCAGGCTATCCGCAAAAGCCCGTCACCCTCTGGGGACCGGAGGAATGGCACTGGGGTCAGGAGTTGGCCACCTCAACGACCCATGTGGAAAGCGAACCCATCGAAACGACCGTAAACGGGGTCGACTACCGGTTCGAAAGTGGCCACGGGAAGACGCTACTGCGGCTCCTTCGAGAAGAGGGCGGCCTGACCGGAACCAAGGAGGGCTGCGCGGAAGGCGAGTGCGGTGCCTGCACCGTCTCTCTGGACGGCATGGCGGTGATGGCCTGCATGGTCCCCGCTCCCAGGGCACACGGAGCCGAGATCCGCACGGTGGAAGGCCTGGCGGATGACGGCCGGCTGCACCCGATCCAGCAGGGATTCATCGAGCTGGGCGCCGTGCAGTGCGGCTACTGCACGCCCGGCTTTCTGATGTCCGGCGCGATGCTGCTATCCGAGCGCAAGCTGCCCACTCGAGGGGAGATCCAGGAAGCGATCACTGGAAACCTGTGCCGCTGCACCGGCTACTATTCCATCCTCAGCGCCTTCGAACGCGCTGCCGAACT
>CAYHJH010000282.1:0-2435 GCA_964356605.1 uncultured Anaerolineaceae bacterium | reverse complement strand
TCCAACACTTTGGTAATCAACGGCGGACTATTTTAGGCACTACAAAGTCGCTGGCGCCTTCATGGCGGCCGTGATTTTCTTCGTCGGTAGTTCTTTCCAGTTGATGCCCAGTTTCTCATAGATTTCCTGATGGCAACCTTCCGGCGCGCCGGCGCGGCGCACCTGCACCACCGTCCCGTTGCGCGTCGGCAAACTCATCGTGGCATAGCAGTGGGTCTGCAACACCCGCCGCAGGGTCGGCCAGTCGCGGTGATCGTCTTTCTGTTCGAGGGTGTAAGTGATAAAGCGCAGGAGCTGATAAGCCAGCACCGTGATGAAGATGTGCGCGTCCACCCGGCCTTCCAGTTGATGGAAATTGGGGCGTAATCCCAAATCGCCCTTCAGTGCGGCAAAGCCATCCTCCGCCTGCGTCAGCAAAACGTAGAGCTTCCACAACCGCTCCGCCCCCAACTCCGAGCGATCCGTGCGCAAAACATAGCACCCGAGCAATTGCTCGTCTTCGGCCGAAACCTCATCCTGGCGCTGCCAACTCAGCCCCGCCCGAAGGTTCGCGGCGTCCTGCAGCTCGACCCGGTAAAACCGTTGCACCCGCGCCGCCCGCTCCAGCAGCTTGCCCAAGGCGCGCTGGGCTTTGACGCCATCGGTCAGTTGCCCTTTCTGCAGCCGGGCGTGTAACTTTTCTAAACCGGCCAGAAATCTCTTCTCCGCCCCACTGCGGATGGCCAATTCCTTCTCCCGCCGCCCTTGGCTCTTGCACAGCACCAACCGCTGCCCGCCCTTGACGTCCAACGCCCGCACTTTCACCTCGCTCTTGTGCTCCCGTCCGGCCAGGGGTTGGAACTTCTCCTCTTGCGCAAACTCCGCCCGCCACTTCTTGCGCCCCCGTCGCGTGTCATTGACCAGATAGTGAAACTTGGCCTTCGCCAGCAACTTCAGGTTGCCCGCCGTCGCCACCCCCGCATCGAGGATGACCAACACCGGCGCCGGCGGCAGCAGTTCCCCCGACTCCGGGTAGCCCGCCGCCAGCCGCAAGCTCTCCACCATCGCCACCAAACTCTTGCTGTCGGATTGATTGCCCGCAAAGGTCCGATGCGCCAATTCGAACCCCTGCTCGTCATACACCATCCCCAGCACCACCTGCGGACAATCACTGCGGCCTTGCTTGTTCTTGCCCCGCTTGGCCTTGGCATTGCGCCGCGCCTCCCCCTCAAAATGGGTGTGGGTCAGGTCGTAGAGCAGAATTGTGCGGGCAAAGTGAAAATGCCGCGCCTGCTGCCCCCGCAAGTGGGCTTCCAACTCCGTCTGCTGGCGCAGCAGCGCATCGCTCACGTAGTAGAATCGGTTGGGGTCCCCTTTGAGAATCCCTTCCCCCAGCAGTTCGGGCAGGGCGGTGCCGCTCAGCCAGTCCCGCAGCGCGTGCTCGCTCAAGGGCTCCACCAACCGATTGATCACCGACGCGGCGGCCAGGGCTTGCTGGGTCGGGTTAAAACCCAGCGCGCTCAACGCTTCGGGCAAGCGCAAGGCTCCCCAAGCGTGCTGGGCCACAAGCACCGGACCCAGCACGGCGCTCTGGCTGTGGGTGACTTGGTCCACTAACACCCCGTCCAGGCTTTCGGCCCGGGGATCGTTGAGCGCTGGCCGCAAGGGCAACCACCGGCCTTCCCGCATCACCCGCCGCGTAATCGAATCGATCCACCGTTGGGCTCCTTCGGAAAGCTGGACCGGCAGCAGGGGCGGCTCGCCGTAGAGCCGGGCACCGACCGCCGCCGCCACCGGCTTCCAATCCTCCGCTGCCATGGGGGCATCGCCCAGCGAGAGCACCACCCGCTGGCGCGGCTGGCCGTGCGGGTTGCGGTAGGCCTCCAGGAGTTGGAGCACCCGGCCGGAAGGCGAGCTCTTGCGGCGGAAGAACATGGTGTCTGGTGACCAACATACGATCGGGACCGTGCGCGCGTCAACCGGGGGGGTGAAATTTGTTTGTAACTATAGTCCCTACAAAACACTCAGACCAACCTTTCGTTGCAAATGAACAAGTTGCGAGAACGAAAATCGCCAAAAACCCGCCGTTATCGATAATTCCTAAACGAAGTCAGGTTAACCCTGAGGCCCAGCCGCGTTTCCAGTACCTGCAAGAAACCCAATTGCCCGCAAAACGGGCTGTCGATCACTTGTCTGCTTGCAGCGGCCTGGTAACCGTCGAGTCCCAAGTCAAACGTGATTCTCATGAGGTCCGATGGGCAGGCCAACACCGCGACGGGTTTCTTTGGACCCGATCCGCAGGTCGCGCGGAAGGTCCTCACGCTGGGCGATGTTGACAAAACTGAACTTGAACACTCTCAGTAGACTCGCCAGATCGAGGCTATCCAGAGAGTCCGACCGGCGATTTTTCAGGATGCGCTGCTGTTGTTCGGAGAGGTTGGCGACGACAAGAGCGG
>CAYHJH010000281.1:0-2447 GCA_964356605.1 uncultured Anaerolineaceae bacterium | reverse complement strand
TGTAACCGCCGGCGTACCAGGGGTCGAACGGAGGAAAGCTGGTGCTCTTGAGCACGGCGTTCAAGTACGCGAAGTCCATCGGCTTCTCGCCCCCCAGGTAGCGGTGCCACAGGTCCGGGTTCCCAAGCCGGATAGCGAGGTCGAAAAGGAAGAAACCCAGCGCCACGAGTTCGACCCAGAGGATTTCCCGCCGCCGCTCTCTGAACCAGGCCAACAACCCATCCCGGTCTCGCCAGGCAAGGAATGCAGACAGTCCGGCCATCGCCAGCACCGCCGCCAGGATCGTCAGGCGGGTGTAAGGAACGATTGCCAGACTGGCACCCATCCAGCTCGCCCAAGAAATGAGAACAATTCCTACCAGTCGAGCGAGCGGGTATCCGCCATCCGTAAAGCCGGGGAACGCCGCCCGCACGATCGGGAATGCCAGCAGCCCGAGAACGCCAAGCAGCACCCACCAGAAAATCACCGTCAGCGGCTGCCAGCGATTGATCAGGCTGTCGCGCGAGAACATTTGCGACCAGGTGCCCCCGCTGCGCTGTCGCTCCGCCTGAACTTCGGAGAGCATCAGGTCTTTGGGCGGCGAGCCCAGGTCTTTAGGGACGGCGTTGACAAGGTTGCTGGTATCGACCTGCGCCAGTCTCTCGCGGACGGCCTCCGGGTCGAAGTCTGCCGACTTGGCAAAGATCAATACCTTGGGATGGTCGTAGACTGTGAAGGCCTCTTCGGCAAGTTGGTCGCGCCAGCGGAACGGTCCCAGGCTGGGATCCCGTTGGAAAACCGCCACCAGCTCATACCCGAGCTCGCCTTGCAGGTTTCCGGGCTGCGCACGTTCCACACAGCGCTCGATTTCCTCGGGGGCGGGACATCCTAGCAGCGCCCGGTAGTACTCCCCACTCAGCGGATAGCGCTGCGGCACCCGTCCGATCGACGCGTACTGCCGGTTGGAGGAGATCGCCAGGTAGTCGGCTGCGCCGAGGCTGTCCACGATCCGCTCGAGCTTGTCTGGCTGGGCGTTCTGGTTATCATCCTGGCCATCAGGCCAATACAGCTCGAGATTGAAGCCCTGGTAGAGCCCGCCATAGCCATTCCTGCCCTCGATGGGGAGAGGCAAACCGTCGTCCCAGGAGGATTCGCTCACGATGCCGGCTCCCCGCAGAGCCAGCCGCGCGCTGCCTGTGGTTTCAAACTGCAGGACATAGCTCACATTTTCCTGCAGCTCCACCGACTGTGGCAGCCGGAGCTCGATGCGCGCGTTTTCCCCGGGTGGCAAGCGACCAGTGAATTGGGTCTCCGCCAGAGCATGCCCGGGCTGGTCTGATCCCAGCAGCTTCACCGTGAGGGTCAGGTCTTCAATGCCCCCGGAGAGATCCTCGACATGCGGGAATATCACGGCCGTCGCAGTTCCGGGCTCGCCCAACGTGAATCCCTGACTGTAGGTCTGCCCAGGCTCGAGCGTAAAGCCCTCCGGCAAGGGCATGGGTTCGAGCCGCTCACCCTGCGGGGACTGCAAGATCAGATTGGTTGGCCCGGGGTAGTTGGCGAAAATCCATTGGGAGGCTTCATAGCGCGTGAAGGGCAGGCTGTAGTTTCTGGCAAAGGCAACCGCGTACGCTGCGGTATAGCCCAGCACGAAGGTCGCGACCACCGTCAAAGAAATTCTTGCCGAGGAACGCCAGCGAACCGGCAGGGCCTTGACCTGCCCATAGGCCTCCCAGATCGCCCAACCCGCCATTAGGGCCAGGGTGGGATAGATCGGTAGCAGGTAGCGCATCGCCGGGGTAAATCCCGTGCTACGCCACAGGAAGTAGCCACCGGTCCATACCACCGGCAGCAGATGCCGCTGCCAATCGCCCTTGATCATCCTGCCGAGCGCCCAGGCCCAGCCGATCCAGGCCAACAAGCCGAGCGGCCAGCCCAGCCCGTAGAGCACCAGGTTCTTGATCGCGAACCACACCGGTGTGCGGTTTGCCCACTGCAGGGCAAAGGGGGCATCGACGATCCCGCTCGCCTGCCCCTGCACCTCGCGCAAGTTCTGCAGCCATAGCTCGTTGGGTTTCACTCCAAAGAAGGTGGGCCCCTCAAAGGCGTACGGCTGGAACACCCGGAAGCTCAACAGCGTCAGGAATCCAGCCAGCGTCAGGGCTGTGAGTTCGCCAGCCAAGCTCCGCGCCTTCCCGGCCTGAGCGGAGCCGAAGGGCCCGACCTGCCCCGGCCCCCACAGGCGGACAATGCTCGCCAACACGATCACACCTGCCAGGGGCGCGGCGCTGATTTTGGACGCCACCGCCATGCCCGTCGCCACCCCGAAGAGGGCGTAGTCGTACCAGCGCCCGGCTTGCATGGCCCTCACCGCGAAGTAGATTCCGGCCAGCACGAAGGTGTTGGTGAAGGAATCCACTACGAAGAAGTGAGCGTGCTGAATAAGCAGGACAGAGAGCGAACTGAAG
>CAYHJH010000280.1:0-2466 GCA_964356605.1 uncultured Anaerolineaceae bacterium | reverse complement strand
CAGAAACTTCCCTGACGGGCCGATCCAGGATGAGAACCGTTTGGGCAGGGCCCTGCGTTCTAGTAAAGGCAGGTCGTCGCTCTGCAACTATACCGCGTCACAGGAGTGGGTCGCAGTCCGGTGCGCCTCCAGAGTGGCTTCCTCCGAAATCGAGAGACTTGTACTTGATTGTCCGTTTGGCCCTGGTGGGGATCTGCGGGCACACCGACTTCCAACATCTGTTATCCTCGCCAAATCGGCCAAGTTCTCTGAGTCGTCCCTCGCCAAAGGAGATCTCCAGATGAGGCGTCTGACCGATTTCTTCCGCCATAAGGAAAACCTGCCAATCCTGCTTGTCCCTCTCGTGCTCTTGGTGTGGGCGAAATACGGCGCTCCGACACTGGGGCTGAAGAGTTTCGAGAGCGCCACCCTCTATGCGGGGCCCTATCGCGGTCCGCTGCCTGCTGGGAAGGAAGGCGATCCGGTTGTCGAACGCGTCCTCCTGATCGTGATTGACGGGCTGCGGCACGACACGTCAACGCGGCTAGCGGCCCTCAAGCAGATGAGAAGTGAAGGAGCGGATCGCGTCATGGAAGTCGGACTTCCTTCGCTGTCACTGCCGGGATGGACCGTCATGGGGACCGGCGCCTGGCAGGAACAGAGCGGGTTTGCCTCCAACTATGTCGAGCGGGCAGTGGAGCTTGACAGCATCTTCCGTGCCGTTGGCCGAGCCGGCAAGTCAACGCTGATCGTCGGCACTGCGGGTTGGGAGCAGCTATTCGGTGAACATGTGGACGCGGTGGTCGCAATCGAAGGGCCGCAGGATCCGTACACGGACTTGGAGGGCATCATCAGGCAGGACAAAGAGATCCTGCAATCGGCCCTTGAGGTTTTGGGAGCGCCTCCGGATCTGCTCTTGGTCTACTTTCCAGGGGTGGACAACGCCGGCCATGGGTGGGGTGGCGCGAGCCCGGAGTACGAACGGGCGGCCCAAGCCGTCGATGCAACGATCGCACAGCTCGTGGCCTCAGTTGATCTCGAGCGGACCGCGGTCTTCGTCACGGCAGACCACGGCCATATTGACTCGGGTGGCCACTCCGGCCCCGAGCCGGAAGTGCTTCGGGTCCCTTTTGTAGCGATCGGCGCGGGGATTCGACCCGGATCGTATGAGATTGCACCACAGTCAGATCTCGCGCCGACGATAGCAGTGCTGCTAGGGACCTCATTCCCCTCCCATAACCAAGGGTACGCGCTGCTCGACGAGATTGAGGCTCCGGCGCCTTTGGAAGCGGAGAGTGCGCTCGCCAATGCGGAGCAGGTGGGAAATCGGATCGCATCCATGCTTTCGGCCATTGGCGCCCCCGCCGAACTTGATGAAAGCAACCTTGAAGCTGCGAGACGGGCCGTAGAAACCGGAGACTTCGCGGGAGCGGTGGCGGCTGCGAGAGAGTTTGTGGATGGTTCCGACCGGCAGTGGGGAGCGGCAAGGGGAGCAAGGCTGACGCGGGAACGGCTGCTTCGCCTTCCAGTCGCGCTGCTCCTGCTGATTCCTGCCATGCTCTACCTGAGATGGTGGCGACGGGCAGGTTGGAACTGGCGTCTTCCGCTGCTCGCAGCGGTGCTTTACACAGTCTTGTGGAACGTGAACTATCACCTGGTCCAAAGGCTGACGTATTCGACGAGTTGGTTCAACACGGAAGAAACCATCTTACCCTTCCTAACGTCGCGCGTGATCGAGGCGTTGGTGGTCCTAATCCTCGTTACTGTTGTGGTCGGAATCGCCCGTCGTCATGCTCCGCCGGACGAAGTGGCGCGGGACACCGTGCACGCGATGCTGGCAATCGCCCTGTTCCTGATGGTGCAGATCCTGGTCTTCTACGTGCTGTGGAATGTGGTGTTCGAGTGGTATCTGCCCGACTTCACGCTGGGCTTCAAGTATTACCTGGATGTGTTCCAAACTACCGCGTTCTGGCCGCTGACCCCGCTTCCCACTGCGGTTGTGCTGCCGCTGCTCGCGCTGGGTGTGGCCCGGATTGCGCGGCTCGTCATGCGCAGCCCGAGTACTGCGAGATGAGGCTCTGTCGGAGCTTCTCAGCTGGAGTTAGCGGCGGCGACGGGCTAAGCTCACGTAATACAGCAGCTGCAGCAAGGCAGTGATGGCGGCTGCCAAATAGGTCAGCGAGGCGGCTCTCAGCACACTACGTGCCCCCGTGGCGTCCTGTTCGCTCTGGAGAACATTGGCCTCCCGGAGCAAGTTCATGCCGCGTCGGCTGGCATCCAGCTCCACAGGGAGGGTGAAGATCGAGAAGAGCACCATCAGAGCGAAGGTGGCGATTCCGATCCACAGCAGCCCGGTCATATTGAGCATGATCCCAAGCAGAATGGCGACATAAGAGATCGTGGGACTGAAGCGCAGCGCAGGCAAAAGGAACTCGCGGGTCTTGATCAGCGCCGAGCCGGTCTGGTATTGCTGGACATGGCCCAGTT
>CAYHJH010000279.1:0-2472 GCA_964356605.1 uncultured Anaerolineaceae bacterium | reverse complement strand
CCCCCAACCCGTAGTCAAAGCACCAGATGATCGCCGGTGCCAGCAGTAGATAGAAGTCCTCACTGCCAAGGAAGGTGATCGCCGAGAACAGCGCGTCCAACGCAGGCGTGCGGATCATCTGAATCGCTTCGATCCAGTCCAGCCCGATTTCTAAAGCGGTTTCCACTGTGGATCTCCGACTCCCTTAGCGAATCGCCGCTCCCTCCAGCCGCAGCAGTTGGGCCTTCGTCTCAACGCCGGCTCCCCCAGAATATCCGGTAAGCGAGCCGTCTGCCGCCACCACCCGGTGACAGGGTACGATGATCGGCACCGGGTTGCGAGCCAGCGCCTGGCCTACTGCCCGGGCCGCACGCGGGGCGCCGATCCGGGCGGCGATCTCACCGTAGGTCGCTAGCCTTCCCCGCGGCACCGCGGTGGCCGCCTCCAGGACTTTCCGCTGGAAATCCGTGCAGCCGCCCAGATCCACCGGCAAGTCAAACGTATTTCGTTTACCTGCAACGTACTCCTCGAGCTGCCTCACCGCCGCGTCGGCCCTGTCCCCCGAGCGGTGCGGCTGAACTCCAAAGGCCTGCCGCAGGCGCTCGACAAATCGAGCTTCGTTCGCGCCGAATTCAACGGCTACAACGCCGAGCGCGCTGACGGCCACTAGCAAAGAACCGACCGGACTCTCCGGCAAGCTCCCATACCACAACTGAGGCTGCCACCGTTGAACCTCCGCTCGCAGGTTGGCCAGCGCGCTTTCGGCAGCCGCAGCAGGTGGGCCATCGGCATACAACACATCCAACAGCAGGGAAAGTTCAGCTTCGCCGTTCATCTCACTCCTTCTTCGAACCTGGCTCGATGCTGGTCCGTGACCTGGCCAGCCCCCGCCTCCCGAAAGAGACCCCGCAACTTACGGAGTGCCTGGTAGGCGTTGGCCCGGGCTGCCTCTGGGCTGGTGCCCAAGATCTCTCCGATGTCGGCATAACTCAGGTCCTGATACTTGCTCAGCACCAGGGCAGCACGCTGCTTGTATGGCAGCCTCTCGATTGCCTTGGCCACTTCCCTAAGCCGCAGCCGGCGCTCGGCCTGATCTTCGACAGTGGCGGCCGGCGCGCGCAGATCATCATCCAGTCCGATCGGTACACCGGCGCGTCGCCTGAGCTGGGTGCGGGCTTCGTTGCTCGCAATCTTGTACAGCCAAGCCCGGTAGTTAGCGCCCGCCGGCATTCGGTTATAGGCACGGAAGGCTTTTAGAAAGGCGGACTGCAAGCAGTCTTCCGACTCGTTTTGATCCCGCAGGAGTCGCCATAGGAAGGCATGCAGTTCCCGGGCATGGGCGTCAACCAATTCGGCGAATTCGGGCTTGTGGTTTTGGGCAGGCATCCGCGTTTCTAAAGAGTAAGACTCTCCAGGCGCTCGGATGTGAAATCGGACCCGCGCTGTGGACGTCAGTATCCGAGCTTGGGGTCGTAGCGGTTCAGCAGCGGCTCGTTGGCGATGTAGCGGCGAAGGTTCTCGGAGAAGAGCTCCGCCGCCCTTTCGAGATACTGCCCGGAGGTGCCGGCGACGTGCGGGGAGAGAATGGCATTCGGGAGCTCCCAGAGCGGGCTGCTCTCCGGCAGCGGTTCGACCGGATATACATCTAGCGCGGCGCCAGCAATCCAGTGGTCTTTGAGAGCTTCGACCAGTGCGCCGTGATCGACCACCCCTCCTCTGGAGACATCGATCAGGTAAGCCGTAGGTTTCATTCGCCGCAGCACCTTCTCGCCTACCAGACCGCGGGTCTGCGGGGCCAGTGGGACGGTGATCACCAGAAAGTCGCACTCCGCGGCCATCGAAGCCAGCGCCTGAGGCGGATAGATGCGGTTGGGAAGCTCGGCCTGCGGATCACCGAGTCCCTCTAGTTGGTATCCCTTGTGCTCCAGACTCTTGAGATCCCGCTTGGTAACCAGCACTCTGGCTCCAAAGGCTTGACAGAGGCGGGCGATCTCTCGCCCGATGCTGCCGTAGCCTACGATTCCGACCGTGCTGCCGCGCAGTTCCTGCGGGCGGAATCGAGTGAAGCGGTCTTCCGGCCAGTGTTTCCGCCGCTTGTGATCAAGCATGTCAGGCAGATGATGGCTGGCCGCCATCATCATCGTCAGGGCGTACTCGGCCATCTGAGGCACCGCCGCACCACTGAGCGTCGTCACGAACACGTCGGACCGCAGCAGACTGTGCTCGACGAATGGATCGATCCCGGACCAGTGAAACTGAATCCAGCGCAGGTTGGGCACTTGCTCCGGTTCGGGCAGCGCCCGGCGGGTGTACAGGATCTCCATTTCCCCAAGTTGCTCATCGGGGATATCGGAGGCTTCGCCAGTGGGGTGTACTCGGATCTTGAGGTGCGGAGAAACTGACCGCAGCCGATCGATCAGCCGATCCGGCAGATCAACCGTGATGATCACGGGGATATCGGCCATGGCCGCCATTGTACTGTATGGGCTCGGC
>CAYHJH010000278.1:0-2473 GCA_964356605.1 uncultured Anaerolineaceae bacterium | reverse complement strand
GAGCCAGCGCATCCGGGTCTGAGAGAATCTCGAGCTTGCTCACGACCTCTTCTAATTGGCCGCGCATCCCAGCCGCCAGACCCGGCCGTCCCGGGCGATGAACGTTTCCGCCTCGGACGGTCCCCAGCTCCCCTTCCGGTAGAGAGCAAGCGGCGATGCGTTGCCGGAACCCTCCCACGCCTGCAAAATGGGATCCACCAGCTTCCAGGCCATCTCGATTTCGTCGCTGCGGGCGAAGAGCGACGCATCACCCTTCAGCGCATCCATCAGCAACCGCTCGTAGGCGTCCGGCAGCGCAACGCCGCCAAACGAGGAAGGGTAATGAAAGTCCATGTCAACCGACCGCGTCTCCATGGGCGTGCCGGGCACTTTGGTCTCGAAACGCAAATGCATGCCCTCATCGGGTTGGATACAAAGCGAGAGAATGTTTGGGGTGAGCACATAGTCTGCTGGGAGCTGTAAGAGCAGGTGCGGCGGTCGTTTGAACTCGATGATGATCTCGGTCGTCTTCACCGCAAGTGCCTTGCCTGACCGCAAGTAGAAGGGGACACCCTGCCAGCGCCAGTTATCCACATAGAGCTTGATGGCCGCGAACGTTGAGGTCTTCGAGTCCGGAGCCGCGCCCTCGGTGGCTGGATAGCCCTCGTACTGCGCGCGCAGCGTGTCTTCGACAACAAGAATCGGCCGGATCGCCCGCAGCAGCTTCACTTTCTCATTGCGCACTGCATCGGCGTCGAACGTAGCCGGCGGCTCCATCGCCACCAAGGTGAGCAACTGCAACAGGTGGTTTTGGAACACGTCTCGCATGACGCCGGCCTGATCGTAATACTCGCCGCGGTGCGCGACATCCACCGACTCCGCCACGGTGATCTGAACATGGTCGACGTAATTGCGATTCCAGAGCGGTTCGAAGATCGTGTTCAGGAATCGAAAGTAAAGAATGTTCTGGGCAGTATCTTTACCCAGATAATGGTCGATTCGATAGACCTGATGCTCGTGAAATGAGGAATGGATGATCCGGTTAAGCTCTATGGCCGACTGCAAGTCGCTGCCGAAAGGTTTCTCCACCACTACCCTTCGCCACCCAGGTCCTTCGAAGGCCATTCCGGCGTCCCCGAGCTGCGTCAGGATCACCGGGAAGAAAGCCGGGGCAGTCGCGAGATAATAGAGCCGATTTGCGCGGCCTCCCTCGCGCTCTCTGAGGAACCTCTCCAGCATCAGGTAGTCTTCCCTGCGGCTGGCATCACCGGCGACATACCAGAGCTTCTCAGAGAATTCGTTCCAGCTTTCCGTCTCCGGAGCCATGCCGGCCAGCTCTTCCATGCCGCGGCGCATTCGGTTGCGGAACTCCTCGTGGGAAAACGGAGTGCGGGCCGAGCCGACGATATTGACCCCGTCCTGAATTCGCCCCTTGATGCGCTGGTTGTAGAGCGCCGGAACGAGCTTGCGCTGCGTCAGATCACCCGACGCGCCGAAGATCACGATCGAAGTAGGGAGCTCATTCTCCATGGTCGGATTGGCCTGTTGTTTCCGTTATCCGAGTTGGCCCGTGTGGTACCCCGCTTCACTCTACCGGCTTCACCGCATGGCCGCCAAACTGAGCTCGCAATGCCGCCAGCAGCTTGGCGGAATAGCTTTCCTCTTGGCGGCTGACAAAGCGCATTAGCAGCGACAGGGTAATCACCGGTGCCGGAACGGCTAGCTCGATTGCTTCCGCCACGGTCCAACGCCCTTCGCCGCTGTCCGCCACCCAGCCTTTGATCGCACTCAGGGAGGGATCTTCCCGGAGGGCATTGGCGGTCAGGTCCAGCAGCCAGGAGCGGACCACGCTGCCAAACCGCCAGATCTCGGCGACCTGATGGGTGTCCAGACTGAATTCGGTCTTGCTTCTCAGGATCTCGAAGCCTTCGGCGTATGCCTGCATCAGCCCGTATTCGATCCCGTTGTGTACCATCTTGACGAAGTGGCCTGAGCCGTTCGGGCCGACGTGCCCCCAGCCCTGCTCGGGGCCGGGTGCGAGAGTCGCAAAGATCGGTCGTAGCCGCTCGACAGCTTCCGATTGGCCCCCTACCATCATGCTGTAGCCCTGGGTAAGTCCCCAGATTCCACCGCTCGTCCCCACGTCCACGAAAGAAATTCCGCGCTCGCGAAGGCTCTCCGCTCGGCGCACAGAGTCTTTGTAATTGCTGTTTCCGCCATCGATGATGGTGTCGCCCGGTGCAAATGCTTGCGCCAGGGCGTCCACCGCTGCCTCGGTCGGCGGCCCGGCCGGCAGCATGATCCAGGCACTCCGGGGCTCGGCTAGCGTCGAGGCCAGGTCGGGCAGCGACTCCGTACCCACCGCGCCCTGCGCCTCGGCCGCCTGCACTTTGAGCGGGTTCCGGTTGAACACCACCACCCGGTGCCCGCCGCGGACCAGCCGGATGGTCATATTCGCTCCCATCTTGCCCAGCCCGATCAGCCCGATTTCCAT
>CAYHJH010000277.1:0-2484 GCA_964356605.1 uncultured Anaerolineaceae bacterium | reverse complement strand
CAGGAGCGCGCCGAGCTACGATGGGCAATTTGGACCGCAAGTCCAATCGATGGCCGGCGAGCTCCAGGGCATAATCACCAAACAAGCTCAACGACTGGTAGAACTGACTTCGGATCTTCGCATTGCTTCCTAGGCATTCGCCAAGGCGGATCAAGAATCTGCTTCCGGCATTGAGGGACTGAGCCAGGCTGTGCGAGACTGGGCGAGCCAACGGGGCCTTTTGACTCAGGATGGGTCCATTGCATGGGCTCCGCTATCGAGCTTTCTGCTCGGGCTGGCGCACCCGCGCCAGCCATTGGGGCCCCGTGAGGCGCAATCCATGGGCGCGATCCAGCCAAGCGGCGGCCGAACTCCAACTCCAACGTACCCAGCGCCAACGCCGACGCCTTCCCTGGTGCAATCACCAACATCGTCTCCTACGCCGACCCCAACCGCGACACCATCAGCAACTATTACACCGACCGAGTCACCTACTCCTTCCGCAACACCAAGTCCTCAACCAATCCTTCCGACTAATACTCCCGGCACAGTGGTTTTCGATTCCCGAGAGTTCCCGGGCCAGGTTGGGGCGGCAATAGATGAATTTCTTGATTCGATTAGCCTCGTCCCGCATCTGGACAACCCGCCGATCCACCACCCCAACGACTTCCTAACCCCATTCGAGTATGACCCGCGCACGGCGTGGCTGGTTCCGATTCTCCGCGGGATCCTGACCACCGTGGCCACGATCCGGGACCTCATCAAACCCCTGGAAGGCTTGGATCCCACCTACCCGCTTGGAGAGCCTCTAGGTCATGGATCAAGCGGCCAGGAAGATGACAGCAAAGATCTGGCATGATGGCTGCTGGCGGTGATCATGAAGGTGGATACCCTTCTCCTAGCTCGGGGCCAGCTGATTCGCAGGGTGCCCAAGGCCCAACTCAAGCGGGTCGCAGTCTCGTTTCAAGGCGGATCGGCTGGCTGCTGCTCGGTTATTTCCTAGTCCGCATCCTTCTGGTCAACTTCTTACAATTGCAAGGATCGATTGAGATTGGCCTTTCCGCGTCAGCCCTTGAATTCGGGATGTATGCCCTTATCGCGGCGATGTTCGCCGTAGCCCGGACCTCACTCCACCGTTTCAAGATCGACCGCCTCTCGCTTATTCTCTTCGTCATCTTCGGTGTGGTGGTAACGGTCCCTTCTGCAGCTGGCGGTGGCACGGCCCTCGAACTTATGTATTGCGCGTTTGGTCTGATCGCACCTGTGCTTGTTGTGGTGATCGTCCGGGCTCGACATTCTCTCGGTAGGTGGGCGCCGACGAACTTGAATTGGCTCGGCCTCGGTCTTGGTTCCGCTGTCGCCCTTAGGCTCGTCGTGTCGGCTCTCGACTCGATTGTTACCGGAAGAGAACTACCGGTCCAATCAGCCGGGCCCATGACAGCCGGAGGACTGTTCGCTGTTTTCCTGACCTTTATGGGGAACTCCGCGGTACTCGAGGAGCCCGCCTTTCGAGGATTCTTTTGGGGTTACTTGGAGGACCTTCGCTGGAAGCCAGTTTGGATTTGGCTGCTGCAGGCCGCGTTGTTCTGGCTTGCCCATCTCCGCTACATAGATAGACCGTACACTTTCTGGGTGGCCCTCCCGGCAGCTGGACTCCTTCTTGGCTGGCTCTCTTGGAAATCCAGGTCGGTCTCCACAAGCCTGCTGGCCCATGCCGCCTACAACACTGTTGGAGCCTTCTTCTAAAGCAACCCTGGATACCGTTCAGCACCGCCGGCGACCTGAAGATCAGCGAGGTCGTCGATGCCCCGAATTGGATCGTGTCGTTCTACATTCCCCGCAGCATTTTCGGCTCCTGAATCGGCGACCCCGTAGAGCTGCAAGCTCCGAAAATCCTTGCAGTCGCACAGGGCCGCACTCGTGTCGTCGAATCGGGCCTGCTTACCTTGCAGGTTACAATCCTCGCAGCCTTTGCCCGTCACTTCCCTGATCCCACAAAGATGACCCAGATCCGGGTCGACCCGCTAGTACTCCTTGAGTCAGCCCACCGGTTGGCTGGCCTCTCCGCCAAACTGGCTGAACTTGCGGAGGAGGCGGGTGAAGCGGGCAGGAGCGCGCCGAGCTACGATGGGCAATTTGGACCGCAAGTCCAATCGATGGCCAGCGAGCTTCAGGGCATCATTACCAAACAAGCTCAACGACTGGCCGAATTGACTTCGGATCTCCGCAATTTTTCCGAGGAGTTCGCCAAAGCGGACGAGGAGTCTGCAACCGGAATCGAGGGACTGAGCCAGGCTTTGAGAGAATGGGCGAGCCAGCGTGGGCTGTTGACTGAGGATGGGTCGCTTGCCTGGGCCCCACTCTCGAGCTTTCTGCTCGGGCTGGCGCAGCCGCGATACCCACTGGCGACCCGAGAGACGCAATCCATGGGCGTGATCCAGCTAAGCGGTGGCCGAACTCCAACTCCAACGTACCCAGCGCCAACGCCGACGCCTTCCCTGGTGC
>CAYHJH010000276.1:0-2488 GCA_964356605.1 uncultured Anaerolineaceae bacterium | reverse complement strand
CGATGCCTGACAAAGTGAGATCCCTTTACGGGGTGGACGAGCAGACCCAGGCCATCTGGGTGTTCCTGGGCCAGATCAAGGGCACGCTGGAAGGCGTTGCGCTGGAGCTGCTTGCCCATGCGCGCGGCCTGGCAGACCAGGCCGGCTGGGGGCTGGTCGGACTGCTGATGGGCCATCACGTCGGGCATCTCGCGGAGCGTGCCTTTCATTATGGCGCGGATGAACTCTGGCTGGCTGACCACCCACTGCTGGAAGACTACACCGTGGATGCGTACGCCCGGGTCGCCTACGACGCCATCCTGGAGGGCAAACCGAGTGCAGTCCTGACAGGCGCCACTGCAAACGGCCGAGACCTCTTCGGAAGGCTAGCGGTGCGGCTGCGAACGGGCCTCACGGCGGACTGCACCGATCTGAAGCTCGATCCCGAGACCGGGACCTTGATCAGTGAGGTGACGGGCTTCGGCGGCGGGGTGCTGGCGCTGATCGAGGCCCCGACGCACCGCCCGCAGATGGCGACCGTCCGGCCGGGCGTCTTCCCGCCTGGGGAACCGCAACCCTCCCGCACGGGCCGCGTCATCGACTTCCAGGCCGCGCTCTCACCGGAGATGGTGCATACGAAAGTGGTGGAGACCGTCGTCGGCGCGGGCGTCGACCTGACGCAGGCGCCCGTGCTGGTGATCGGTGGCCGCGGGGTCGAGGGCGATTTCGAAATGCTACAGCAACTGGCCACGGCCCTCGCCGGCGATATCGGGGCAACACGCCCTGCAGTAGACGACGGATACATCGAACGCGAGCGCCAGATCGGCCAGACCGGGGTGGTGTGCAGACCAAAGGTGGCGATTGTCTGTGGGGTGAGCGGAGCCTTCCAGTTTGTGGTCGGCATCCAGGAGGCGGAGACGGTGATCGCCATCAACTCCGATCCAGAGGCACCCATCTTCGACTTTGCCGACTACTGCATCGTGGGAGATGCAGCCCAGATCGTGCCCGCGCTGACTTACGCCCTTGTCGCAGAGAGGGTGTCCGGTGTCTGATCTCAAGATGGTCGTCTGTATGAAAGTGGTCCCCAAACCGGAAGAGATCCGGGTGGACCATGAGACCATGCGGCTGGATCGGACCCGTGCCCGCTCCGAGATGAACCCGCCCGACATGAACGCCCTCGAGATGGCGTTGCGGATCAAAGACCGCTTCGGCGGGCGGATCAACATCCTCTCCATGGGCCCGCCGCTCTTCTCACACTTCCTGCCGGTCGGGCTGGCCATGGGAGCCGATCACATCTACCTGCTGAGCGATCGCAGCTTCGGCGGCGCAGATACGCTGGCTACGACCTACACCCTGGCGCAAGGGATCAAGAAGATCGGCGGCGTGGAACTGATCTTCTGCGGGGAGGAGTCCTCCGACGGCGCAACGGGGCAGGTCCCGCCCGGCATTGCCGAGTGGCTGGAGATTAATCAGATCACCTTCGTGAACCGGCTGGACTTCGACTCGGAACGGCGAGTGGTCAGGGGTCATCGCGAGATTCCCGGAGGACACCAGATCGTGGACACGCCGCTTCCGGCGGTAATTTCGGTGCTCACGGCTTCCAACGAGCCTCGCTTCATGGATTACCGCATCAAACCCTGGGCCTTCCAGGACAAGCGCATCACGATCTGGACCGCGCAGGACCTCGACGTGGAGACAAGCCACATCGGCGAGTCGGGTTCTCCCACGATCGTATCTGGGCTCAAGCAGGCCCCGTCTCGGGCACGAAGAAAGGAATTCCTGCAGGGAACGCCGGAGGAGATTGCCCTGCAGCTCGCCGGAATCCTTCAAGATCAACTCTGAGGAGGAGTGCGGGTCAACTGCAAGGGCCGGCCTCAACCAACAGCGGCTTAGGTGGGGGGAAAGGAATGCGATATGGAAGTCCCCGAATGCGAGCTGATCGCCCTGCGACGGGTGGCGCAGGCCGCAGAAGACCTCGTCGATGCCATTAGTGCATGCGATGAGATCAGGATCCCCGGCTGCAACTTCGAGATCGAATTCGTCGACCTGCAGACGGCCCTGGGCGGGCTGCCGCGTTACTACGAGGGTGGCAGGTACATCTGGAAAGAGATCGAGGAGGACTACCGGCAGAATGCCCTCGGAGGCTAGCCGGCACCCTCGCGACCGAGCACGCCCGGATTCCTGTCACGAACCGAGTGCTGCTCCCTCCCATAACCGGACCGAATGCTCCAGCCTTTCAGGTTGCTCAGCGGCCCGTCCCATCCTTGCTCCTTGGCTGTCGGCCCGCATTGGGTAGGGCGAACCATGTGCGGATCATCTGATCAATCCGGGGCATTCGTCAATCCCATCCCCGCGATACCATGCTTAGAATAGATGTAGCGACCGCGGCTTAGCGAGGTGAGTGGGATGCTGCATATTGAGTTGGATGCGCCGGTGAGTGCCTTCATGCGGCGCACCCTGTACTTTTGTGATCCGGAAGATACTTGCGATAAGGCTGCCGAACTAATGA
>CAYHJH010000275.1:0-2519 GCA_964356605.1 uncultured Anaerolineaceae bacterium | reverse complement strand
ACCGAAGCCAGGTTGGGAGGCGAGTGCCCTACACCGTCGAGTTCGCGCGATCAGTTGAGGGCCACTTTCGGGCATTGACGGCCCGGGAGCGGACGACGGTTCTCGATGCGATCGGCCGTCAACTGCTTCACGAACCGCTCAAGGAGACTCGCCACCGGAAACCGCTACGCCCCAACCCGATCGCACCGTGGGAGCTACGTGTGGGCCAGCTTCGAGTCTTCTACGAGGTGGCCGGCGCGGAGAGCGGAGTGGTTCGGATCCTCGCGGTGGGGCGGAAGCGGCGCAACGCGCTGATGATCGGTGGCAAGGAGATACGGCTATGAAGAGACTAAAGCTGTCATCGGCTGTTCGACCACTCGCGGACTACGTCGCCGATTTCAGCGACGAAACCGTCGTCTTGACCGAGGGCAACCGTGCGGTCGCGGCAATCGTTCCCCTGAAGAACGTTGATCGCGAATCACTGGCGCTGAGTCAGCACCCCGAGTTTCTCGAGCTCATCGCCCGCTCGCGGGCGGAGTTCGCTGCTGGTCGGACCATCTCACTGGACGAGATGAAGCGTCGCGTGCTGCCCAAGCGGTCGCCGAACAAACGCATGCAGCCGACGGCGCGTAAGGCGCGCCGCAGCTGATACGTCTCGTTGGGCAGCCACGTCAGAAAGAGCTTTGGAGGAGTGATCGATGGAAAGATCGCAGAGGGGCCAGCGCGACGCGGACGCTATCGTTGAGGTGCTGAAGGATATCCTCATCACCCAACTTGGCCTTGCCGGAGTGACACAGCAGAGCATTCGAAAGATCGTTGGCTGCAGCATCAATCGCGTCAACGCTATCGTGAAGCATCTGAAGAACGCCAAGCGGAGCGAATAGAACGCTCCCAAGCGAGGACTGGCTGATGAAGACAGACGAGAAGCTAATCGCACTCCTCACCCAGATCCTGAAGGTAGAGGCGATCCAGGCGGCTAGCAACAAGAGCGTCACGGAAGGCGCTAGACTGCTTAAACTCGCAGGCCTGGATAATCAGACCATCGCCGAGGTCCTGAACACCTCCCCGGGAACGATTCGTACGCTTACGTCGAACCTGCGGTCAAAGAGGAGGGCGCGCTAAATGCAGTCAGAGGATCGCGCCGAAAAGCTCCTCGCGCTGCTCTTGCTACAACAGCTGAAGGCAGCACCACAACGCGAGAAGGCGCTCCACTTGAGCCTTGCAGGGTTCACCAACACGGAAATTGCGGATCTCCTCCAGACGACGGCGGGGGTTGTCGCTCAGTCCCTTTACGAGGCGCGGCGCAAGCCGAAGAGAAAGCGGAAACCGCAAGGCTCGCGGAAGTAGGGCCACCCGAGCGAGCCAGATGCCAGGCACGAACGACTTCCGGAGCTATGTCTTCGATCCAGCCCGCGTCGACGCCGCGGGGAAGAACGTCGGGCAGAGGGTGTATTGGAAGCTGTACGCGATCGAAAACCTCGTTCGCGTGATGGCGCACTCGATCTTGACGGCACAGGTCGGGGCGAACTGGTGGGCCGTGGCCGTCGATCCAGGAATCCAAGCCAGCGTGCAACGTCGAAGGGCCGACTACACGAATCGGCCGTGGCACGGCACGCCTGGGAAGCACGATATCTATTACGCATTTCTTTCGGACCTGAGTAAGATCATCATCGCCAATAGCCACCTCTTCCGGCCCGTGATCCCCGACATCGATCAGTGGATTGCCCGGCTAGAGCAGGTACGCCTTCCCCGCAATATCGTCGGGCACATGAACTGGCCTCATAAGACGGACCGCCAACGCATCGACGTCGTGCATGCGGACCTCCAGCAGCTCGTCCAGCAGTTGGCGGCTTCCGGCACAGGGCTCAGCATTCCGTGAGCAGGGAGAAGAGGAGGTCTGAATGGAGCGAGCAGGCTGCCCAACAACGGCATCCGGCCGACGGCGCTGCGCGCCGCGGCTGATACCGCGCGTTAGGCATACAGCATGAACACAGTTCGCCATTTTGCGGTCAGGGCGGCAACATTCTTGTCGCTGGCCATGGTCATCCTTCTCAGCCTAGTCATCGCTGGATATGTGCGAAAACGGGTTCCCATAGGCGGAACCAATGACTGGTTTATTCTCTTGCTTCCTCTCCTTCCACCGCTGGTGACGGTTGTTGGCTGGACAGCGGCAAGGTGGGTATCCAGTCGAGCCGCCATCTTGCGAGGGTTCGTCACGGGTATCGCCGTTGTGTCAAGCATTTACTTGCTGATCCCCGCTGTCTATTTGACGTGGCAGTACAGTCTCATCTCGGCGGACGGAACCGCATACTGGGGTCTCCTTGCGATGCCAGCCTACTGGCTTTGGCTGCCAGCGACGTCGATTGGCGGGGTAGCCGGAATTGCCGTTGCAGCCGTCCGTGCACGTTACCGCGGCGTCCCGAGGCGTGGGGATTCACTTGATGCCTAACTACGGCATGAAGCCGACGGCGGGCATGGGCGCGCAAGCCCTAGACACAGAACGTTCGGTCTCGCCCGCCGCGGCTTATGCCGAGCGTTAG
>CAYHJH010000274.1:0-2521 GCA_964356605.1 uncultured Anaerolineaceae bacterium | reverse complement strand
TTGCCTTTCTTCGAAGCAGTGGCCTCGCCTACGGCCAACTTCCTGGTCGCGTTCGTCTTCGGGCTAGCAGGAACCGTTTACTTCGTGGTTTTCGGAAGAGAGCTGGGAACCGAACAACCCGTACTGGAGAGGAGCAGTCCATGAAGTGGATTACCCGTTCCCACGTGCACGTCGATCGCAACCCGTCCGCCCACGCGATTCTCGATGGGGTCACCGCCGGCGTCGTCGGGCTGATCTCGGCGACAGCCCTCTTCCTTTTTCGAGACGCGATTACGACCTTACCGGCGTTTGGAATTTTCCTCCTGGCTCTGGTCGTGCTCTACCGATGGAAGGCGAAAGCCGCCGTCGCCGTGGTCGTCCTGGGAGCGGGGCTATTGGGGATCCTGTTGTTCTCGGGCTGACTGGCGGTCTCGCCACTACTTAAACGGCAACCCGCTGTACTAGACTTGGACGGTGAACATCTCTGGGTATGCGATGGTAGCAATAAAAGGAGTTTGCAGCCGTGGCTGATCTACCTGCCGACAACGCGTCACCACAGCCCATTCCGTACGCGACGTACCTAAACATCCTCTACCCCGCGCTCGAGGTGATCGAGGTGCAGGCACTTGTCGAGGCGAATACCCATCCTTGGTACAACCAGACTCTCTGCCGGGTGAATGACTCGGTCGTGCGGTTGGGCGTATTTGAGGGCGAGTACCACTGGCACAAGCACGACGACGAAGACGAGTTCTTCTACGTCGTCGAGGGTCGTTTCTTGGTTGATCTAGAAGGCCGCACCGTTGGTCTGGCAGCGCGCCAGGGCTTCGTGGTCCCGAAGGGAGTCGTGCACCGCACTCGGGCGCCTGAGCGCACGGTGGTGCTCATGGTCGAAGGCGCCGGCATCGTGCCGACGGGCGACTAGCGCAGGTCAAGTCAATTTCTGGTCATTCACTACGGACAAGAAGGATTCCAACGGATATCATTCGGAGGTCTCGGGCATTCAGCCCCATGCGGTCGGATTCGAGGCCCGCATGCCCTCAGGCTTCGGGAGAATGCTGACCAATGCCCAGGCACGATCGTCGAAGTTGCCTTCGAGAGGATTGGCAAGGGGCAAGTGCGCTTGACTTTGGAGAACAACGGCATCCGGGATGAAGATGGGGTCTGCGACATGACCAATGCCTGGAGCTGAGCTCTGGATTCGCTGAAGTCTTTCCTGGAGACCGGATCGCCGATACCCCATGAGGTCTGGGAGAAGACCAGAGAGTCGGATGTGAGAGGTAAGGGGTCGTGAGATGGGCAAACAAAGTCCAAAAAACAAAGTAGCGGGCATCAGCGCTGAAGCCGTTCTCGAGAAGACGGGTAGGACCTGGGGCGAGTGGATCAAGCTGCTCGACCAGGCCGGGGCGGCATCGATGTCGCACAAAGACATCGCGAGGTATTTGTATCAAGAGCAACGCGTGCCGGAATGGTGGTCGCAGATGGTTACGGTCGGATACGAACAGGCGCGTGGACTGAGAAAGGTGCATGAAACTGCCCGCGGGTTCCAGATCAGTGGATCAAAGACGATCGACGTTCCCATCGCGCAGCTGTACAAGGCCTGGAGTGACGAGAAGTGGCGCAATGGCTGGTTGGGAGAGCATGGTCTGACCATCCGCAAGTCAACTCCCAACAAGTCGATGCGCATCACCTGGTCGGACGGCGAGAGCAGCTTGTCCGTGAACTTCTATGCCAAGGCAGCGAAGAAATCCCGGGTGGCGCTCGAACACTCTGACCTAAGGAACGAACGAGACGCCGAGCGGATGAAGCAGTTCTGGTCGAGGGCGCTGGCGGGTTTGAAAGTGCAACTGGAATCACGGGCCTGAACTGCCGATCTGCAGAGGCGGGCGGCCGAGACCCCCACAGCGTTGCGGATGCTGGACCAAAGAGCGTGGGATGGCTGGAGGCCCTCGCGGTCCTCACTGTCGAGGATCTAATCGACATCGGCGAGTTCGAGACCCAATCACTTGCCAAGCGAGTCTTCCCGCGTCGGCGGTGGGAGTGACGGGAAGTCTGTTCGGCTTACTGAAAGGCTTGCTGGTACGGCGTCTCTCCGTTGATGCCAGGCCTCAGGTGGAATATTGAAGGAGGACAGATGGCCTATGACAAGAAACTCGCCGATCGGATCCGAAAGGTCGTCGCCGCGCAGCCGAAGCTGACGGAGAGGGAGATGTTTGGCGGGGTCGGCTTCATGCTGCGGGGGAACATGGCTTGCGGTGTGATTGGCGATGAAATGATGGTGCGCATAGCCAAGGAAGACACCGAGGAGACACTGAAGCAGCCGGGCACCCGGATCTTCGATTTCTCCGGCCGTCCGAGCCAGGGCTGGATCATGGTAAACCAGCCCGCCGTCGCCAAGCCGGCGCAACTCAGGGCCTGGGTCCAGCGCGGCGTGGATTACGCCCTGAGCTTGCCGCCAAAATGACCGCGCAAAGCTGAGTGCCACCGCGATGGGCGATCTGAATCGAGCGCTGCTCTCTTTGGCCGGGCTTTCGGTAGGCGATTC
>CAYHJH010000273.1:1313-2543 GCA_964356605.1 uncultured Anaerolineaceae bacterium | reverse complement strand
ATTCACTATACCAGCCTGACCCACGATGAAAACGGTTTCCCGGATTTGTCACCGGAGAACCACCACCGGCTGGTTACCCGCCTGGTGCAGAAGATCCAGATCAATGCCGACAAGCTGATCATGACCGAAGACCACTATCTGGAAGATGCCAAGATCGTCGTGATCTCATTTGGCTCCACGGCGCGATCCGCGCGGCGGGCCGTGGCGGAAGCGCGGCGAGAGGGGATCCCCGCCGGGCTCCTGAGACTGATCTCACTCTGGCCCTTCCCAGAAAACCTGGTTCAACAGCTCGCCAAAGACGCGGACGCCTTCGTCATGGCCGAGATGAATCTGGGCCAGATGGTTCACGAAGTCAAACGTCACGTGCACCAGCCGGTGAAGGGCGTCTTCCACGCCGGGGGCGCCATGATGCCCCCCGAACCCATCTTGGATGCAATCCGGGAGGTGGCCAGCGGTGGCAACGGCCATACTCGCGGATAAGCATCCGCTGGACGATCTGATTCGCGCCCACCGGATGCCCAACATCTGGTGCCCGGGCTGTGGCATCGGCATCGTGATGCGCTGCTTCGCCAAGGCAGTCTTGGAGTCCGGCCTCCCGGCTGACGACCACATCGTCGTTTCCGGGATCGGCTGCAGCGGCCGCGTGGCCGGCTACATGAATCTCGACTCCTATCACACCACCCACGGCCGCCCCATCCCCTTCGCCACCGGCCTGAAACTGGCCAACCCCAGGCTCATGGTTACGGTCTTCAGTGGGGATGGCGATCTGGCGGCCATCGGTGGCAACCACCTCATCCACGCCGCCCGCCGCAACGTGGACATCAAGGTCGTATGCATCAACAATTTCAATTACGGTATGACGGGCGGTCAATTCGGGCCCACCACGCCGCGCGGGGCGCGCAGCACCACCAGCCCGTATGGTAACCCCGAGCTGCCTTTCAATCTGCCCTACCTGCTGGCGGCCGCGGGAGCCAGCTTTGTCTCCCGCTGGACGACCATTCACGTGCGCCAGATCCAGGAAGATATCCTGTATGCCTACAAGAAACCGGGCTTCGCATTTATGGAAGTCCTCTCGCCCTGCCCGGTGGGGTTTGGAAAGTCGAACAACATCAATGAAGGCGTGGACGAGATGAAGCTCTACCGCCAGCGATGTGTCATCGACCCGGGCGTCAGCCTGGCTGATCTCGAAATCGACCTGCGCGAGGAGCGGCCAATCTACGTCGGCCGCCT
>CAYHJH010000273.1:0-1213 GCA_964356605.1 uncultured Anaerolineaceae bacterium | reverse complement strand
ATCCTGGTGGCGCTCTCGCAAGAGGCCTACACCAGGTTCCGGGCCCAAGCCAAGCCGGAGGCGATCTGCGTGATCGATGAGGATCTGGTCACCCCCTTCGAGGACGACCAGCCGCTGAGGGTCCCCGCGACCAGGTTAGCGGAGGAACTCGGCCGGCGCATCGTCGCAAACGTCGTCATGCTGGGCTTCTTCACCGCCGTATCCGATCTCGTCCAGCGCAGTTCGATGGAAGAGGCCATCAAGAGTTCCGTGAAGGCCAAGACCATTCCACTCAATCTGGAGGCCTTCGAGACTGGCTATGACTATGCCAGGCAGCAGGAGCCGGCCACGTGAGTGACTCGATCCTGGTCATCGGCGGCGGCATCGCCGGCATCCAGGCCTCGCTCGATCTGGCCGAGGCCGGCGCACGTGTGATCCTGGTTGAAAAAGAGGCCACCATCGGCGGCAAGATGGCGGTCCTGGACAAGAACTTCCCCACCCTCGACTGCTCCATCTGCATCGAAGCCCCTAAGATGTCGGCGGCCAACCTGCACCCCAACATCGAGATCCTGACGCTCTCCGAGGTGGTGGGGCTGGAAGGCGGACCCGGGGACTTTACGGTCCAGATCCGGCAGAAGAGCCGCTTCGTGACCGACGAATGCACCCGCTGCGACGACTGCGTGGCCGCCTGCCCAGTGGTGCTCCCCAACGAGTACGACTCCGGCATGGCGGCCCGCAAGGCGATCTACACGCCCATTCCCCAGGCGGTGCCCGGGCCCTATCTGATCGACATCGAGCACTGCCTGAACGATCCCCCCAACTACCTGCCCTGCAATCACTGCACGACGGCCTGCCTTCCGGGCTGCATTGATTTCCTGATGCCACAAGAGCAGTCCCTGACGCGCGAGGTCGGGTCGGTGGTGGTGGCCATCGGTTACGACATGCTCGACCCGCGGGAGCTGAGGGAGTACGGCTTCGGGTCGCACCCCGATATCCTGACCGCCCTGGAGTTTGAGCGGTTGGTCAACTCGGCCGGCCCCACAGGCGGCGAAATCATCCGTCCTTCGGACGGCAGGCACCCGGAGAGCATCTTGTTCGTGCTATGCGTCGGTTCGCGCGACCGGCGTTTCCTGCGCTACTGCTCCCGCTTCTGCTGTATGTATTCCATCAAGCACGCCTACCAGGCCATCGACCACGGCGTGTCGGACGTCACCGTGCTCTACATGGACGTGCG
>CAYHJH010000272.1:0-2547 GCA_964356605.1 uncultured Anaerolineaceae bacterium | reverse complement strand
CGCTAGTTGGACCCCATCAAGATTCATGTCCCTCCGGAGGCTGTCATGACCTACACTGCGATCAAGACCGAGATGCATGGCCGGGCGGGCCTGGTGCAGATTCACCGGCCAGAGGCGCTGAACGCGCTCAATGCGACCGTGATGGAGGAGCTGGCCAGCGCCCTGACGGCGTTTGACGCCGATCCGCAGGTTGGGGCCATGGTGCTGACTGGCGATGAGCGGGCCTTCGCCTCGGGGGCCGACATCAAGGAGATGGCCGAAGCCTCGGCGGTGGACATGCTGACCGCGGACCGGATCGCGCGCTGGGATCGGATACGAGGAATCAAGAAGCCGCTGATCGCGGCGGTCTCGGGCTGGTGTTTGGGCGGCGGCAATGAGCTGGCGATGATCTGCGACATGATCGTCGCATCGGAGACTGCCAAGTTCGGCCAGCCCGAAATTAGCCTTGGGGTAATGCCTGGGGCGGGTGGGACGCAGCGTCTGACCCGGGCGGTTGGGAAGGCGGTGGCAATGGAGATGGTGCTGAATGGACGCAATCTCTCCGCCGACGAGGCGATGCGTTTTGGACTGGTAAACCGGGTGGTTCCGGCCGAGCTGTATCTGGAGGAAGCGCTGCGACTGGCCAACGCGATCGCCGAACGCGCCCCGATCGCAGTCCGGCTGGCGAAGGAGTCGGTCAACAACGCCTTCGAGACCTTTCTGGCGGACGGAATCGCCGACGAGCGTCGAAACTTCTATTTCTTGTTCAGCACGGATGACCAGAAGGAAGGAATGAAGGCCTTCAACGAGAAACGCCCGCCGAGTTGGAAGGGCAAGTGATCGAGGCCGAACCTGCATGAAGGCGGTCTATTTCGACAAAGACATCCCCCGCGCGCTGGCAACCAAGGCCCTGCGGCGGATCTGGCCGGGGGTCGTGTGGAGCCCGATCTCACCCTCCGGTGTGGAAGAGGGTCCCGACCCACCGCTGCCGGGGCCGCGCTGGCTGCGGGTTCGCAACCGGCAGTGCGGCATCTGCGCCACCGACCTCACGCTGCTCAATGTGAAAGCCGATCCTCGGATCGCGCCGGTGGCCCTCCCGGGAGTTCAGCGCATTTATCTTGGACATGAGGCCGTGGGGGAAGTGGTGGAAGTGGGGCCGGCGGTCAACCGATTCCGGGTGGGCGATCGGGTGGTCATCGAGGCCCGACCAGCCGGAAGTCCGAACTGCCACACCCAGGAGATTGATCCGCCCTGCAGGCACTGCGCTCGCGGCGACACTCGACTTTGCGAGAACGCCTCGCTGGGCAAGGGTCCGGAGGGCGTGGGCAGCGGCTGGGCAGACCGCTACACGGCCCATGAAAGCGAAATCTGGCCGGTCCCGGACGACCTGGATGACGACCAGGCCTCCCTTATTGAGCCAATGGCGGTTGCGGTGCATGCCGTACTGCGCAGGCGTCCTGGGCCAGGGGATCAAGTGCTGGTGCTTGGCTCCGGGATCATCGGACTGCTGACCCTGCAGGCCCTCAAGGCGCTCGCGCCCGAAAGCCGTATCACCGTGTTGGCGCGCTACGATCAGCAGGAGCAAGCGGCGAGGCGTTTCGGGGCGGACGCGGTGATCCGAGACAGCGACAATCTCTATGCGGAGATGGCTCAGCTGACCGGCGGGAAGCATTATCCTGCGCCGCTGAACCGGGGCATGATCTTGGGTGGGTTCGATGTGGTCTTCGACTGCGTTGGCGATAGCCAGACGGTGCTGGACAGTCTGCGCTGGGCCAGGGCGGGTGGCGCGGTCGTGATCGTGGGGATTTCACTTGACTTGCACAAGCTCGATTTGTCCCCAATCTGGTATCAAGAAATCGATCTGATTGGCTCCAAAACCTTCGGGATGGAACTTCTAAACGGCCGCCAAATGCACACCTTCGACCTGGTGATCGATCTGCTTCAGGAGGGCGCGCTGGCTGCAGACGGCCTCATCACCCACCGGTTTCCCTTCGAGCAACTTCGCCAGGCCATCGCGGCGGCCGAGAATAAGCAGGGGGGCGCAATCAAGGTGACACTGACCTTCTAGCCTGTCCTGAGCGAAGTCGAAGGGCCTGTCCTGTACCGGAATGGTGTGTTAGGAGCAATTGAAAAGTGGATTCTTTTGGCTTCAAAGGTGGACTCTGAATCCGCGCAGGGGAAGCGCCAGTGAGTGGGCCAATTTACCCTGCCACCAGATGCGGATGTCCATTGTGTTCTTCTCCTGGTCGGGCACCATATGAACCTCCACCTGCTCTCTCAAGGGCACGTTGGCAACGCGGATGTCATGGCCGAAGAGGGAAATGCGCCCGTACGGGTTGATGGTGCGGCCTTTTCGCAGGCAGAAAACATCGTCGGGGGAGGTGTAAGGCTGGGACAGAGAAAACGGGCGAAACAAGGTGTTGCCTGTGGCCGCGGCCTGGGCGAAGCGCAAGGCGGGGATCTCTCGGGTGGTGGAATGGACCTGGTGGTGATTGCCCCGTGCCGGGATGGTATAGCGGTCGAGCTCTTCGCGCAGGACAGCCCGGGCCTGAGCGAGCCCTCCATAGC
>CAYHJH010000271.1:0-2558 GCA_964356605.1 uncultured Anaerolineaceae bacterium | reverse complement strand
GTCGAGCCCTCGGTGGGCTTCGAAGCCCCCAGTGCTTTGGGCAACTTCGCCGGGGGAGACAGCTTCGCCCCGGCCGAGGAGGCCGTGAGTCGCGAGGCGGATTCAAGCTTCAAGGGGCAGGGCGAAGCGGCTGACCGGCTCGTGATCCGCAACGCCTATCTGTCGGTGGTCGTCCCCGATCCTGCCGAATCGGTCAAGCAAATCAGCCAGCTCGCCAGCCAGATGGGTGGCTTCGTTGTCAGCTCCAATGTATATGAGAACACGTTCCCGGACTCCGGCGTCACTGCTTTCCAGGCCTCGATCACCATCCGGGTCCCGGCGGAACGCATGGACGAGGCGCTTGAATCGATCAAGGCGGGAGCGACCGAGGTTCGCACCGATAACGTCACCGGTGAAGACGTCACCCAGGAATTCACCGACCTGCAGTCCCGGCTGCGCAACCTGGAGGCCGCCGAGGAGCAGCTGCTCGACATCATGAATGAGGCGATCGAGACCGAGGATGTGCTGAACGTATTCAATCAACTGACCCAGGTTCGCTCCGAGATCGAGATCATCCAGGGACGCACCCAATATCTGTCTGAGTCGGCCCGGCTCTCGGCCATTTCCGTGGACCTGATCCCGGACGTCGCGGCTCTACCGCTCGAGATCGGTGGCTGGCGGCCGAAGGGCACGGTCAAGGAAGCCTTTACTGCGCTCATACAGGCGCTGCGCTTCCTGGGAAATGCCGCAATTTGGACCGCAATCTGCGTAGTGCCCATCGGGCTGATCTTCGGCGTGCCGGGGTACTTCGCCTTCCGCGCGATCCGCCGCCGGCGCAAGGCTGCCAAGGCGAAGGCCAGCCCGTCTGAGAGCTGATCGCCCGGTACTGAAGGAAGGTGGACGGTGGACGGAAGACGGAGGACAGTCAACCGTCTACCGTCGACGGTCGTCGGCGGAGAGGGGGAGGGGGCAAGGGCTCCGGCCGATTTTTCAGCATCCTGTTAGAGGCCTGCCTTAGGCTTCGCCAATCGCAGCCCGGATGTGCACCGCAAGCCGGCCGAACTCGGGCGTGTGGGTCATCTCCAGCTTGCGCGGCCGTCCGAGCGAGATGGGCAGGTCGAGCCGCACCGTTCCCGGCCGTGGGCTGAGGACCAACACTCGGTCGGCCAACAGCACCGCCTCCGGGATCGAGTGCGTCACCATCACCACCGTCACCGTCCGCGCTCTCCAGATCCTGACCAGCTCAAAGGCCATCCGCTCCCGGGTCAGCGCGTCCAGCGATCCGAACGGCTCGTCGAGGAGCAGCAGCTCGGGGCCATGGATGAGCGATCTGGCGATGGCGACCCGCTGGGCCATCCCCCCAGACAGATCGCGCGGCAGGCTCGCCTCGAAGCCGCGCAGTCCCACCAGGTCCAGCAGGCCGGCCGATCGCTCGGCTTTCTCGTTGGAGTTGACTCCTTGCAGCTCGAGGGGCAGCGCTACGTTCTCAAGAGCGGTCCTCCAAGGCATCAGATTCGCTTGCTGGAAAACGAACCCGATCCGGCGACGGGGGCCCTCGACGCGACTGCCTTCGAATTGAACCTCGCCTGCGGTCGGCAGCAGCAGCCCAGCAAATAGCCGGAGCAACGTACTCTTTCCGCATCCGGATGGCCCCACAACACAGACAAAGGAATTCCGCTCGGCCTCAAAGGACACACCCGCGAGCGCCAGCAGCCCACCGTTCCCGTTCGGGTACACCATGCTCAGATCGACGGCCCTCAGGATCGGGTCAGCAGTCACGGCAGGAACTCGTTGCTGAACGCCTGATCGAGATCGAGCGGCTCCGTGAGCAGATCCATCTCGAGCAGCAGGTCCTGCATGTTCTCCCAGGCTCGCGGGTCCGAATATCCCAACCGCTCGGCTTTCCAGAACTCGATGCTTTCCGCAAGCACTCTCCGCTGCAGGTCTTGATCGGATTCACTCAGCTGGCCCAAACCTTCGATGTAGTTCTTGGCGATCTCGAAGGCCGCCTCGGGGTCATCGATCGTGTCCTCCAGGCCACGCAGGGTTGCGCGCACCATCTTGCGAACCAGTTCCGGATTTCCAGCCAGAGTCGATTCGTTGGTGAGCAGTCCGTTGGAAGCCAGCGTGACGTAGTCTGCCACCCGGATCACATTCACCGGGTAGCCACGCGCTTCGAGCTGCAGCGGTTCGTTGTTGGCATACACCACCACGGCCTCTTCCTGGCCCGTCACCAACGCCTCCACCTGATTGAAACCGATTGAATCCAGGGTTATGTCCTGCTCCTCTAGCCCGGCGGCGTGCAGCAGCGCACGGAAGCCGACGTAAGAGGCACCGAACAGCCCCGGGATGCCGATCTGCTTGCCTGCCAGGTCCTGCGGTTCTTGAATGCCGCTCTCCCGCGGCGCGGCGACCGCGATTGGATAATCCTGCCACCAGGCCATCACGTACACCACCGGCAGTCCCTGGGCCCGGGCCAGCAGCACCTGCTCGCCCGACACCAGCGAGAAGGGCAGCTCGCCCGCGCCGACCAGCTTGACTCCGTCGGTTTCAAAGGAGTAGTCGAACTCGATCTCCAG
>CAYHJH010000270.1:0-2562 GCA_964356605.1 uncultured Anaerolineaceae bacterium | reverse complement strand
TCAGCAGGTCTTTGAGGAAGTTGTCGATTCCGCCGAACGGATCGCTCATGCCCTACACAAACGAAATGGCTGATGGTTGGTATGCATCAGCCATTTGTGGCCCACTGATGAGCCTAAACCCACTCGAGAGCCCCCTTGCGCCAGGCGTAGACGAGTCCTCCGGCCAGGATCAGGATGAACAGCACTCCCTCCAGCACCATGTAGAGCTGCAGCTTGTCGTAGGCCACTGCCCAGGGGAAGAGGAAGACCGCCTCGATGTCGAAGATCAGGAATATCAGCCCGAAGATGTAGTACTGCCCCTTGAGCTGCACCCAGGTCTCGCCTACGGTCTCGATCCCGCACTCGTAGGTTTCGGATTTATTCTTATTGGGCTTCTTGGGCCCCAGGAGGGTATTGAGAGCGATCGGGAGGGCAGCCATGCCGGCCCCGACTACCAGGATCGCCCCGATGAATAGCCACTGCAGCGCCACGCGCTCTCCCCTATCGCTAACCGGCGCCCTTAGGGCGCCGGGTGAAGTTTATCACGACAAAGATTCACCGTCAAAGTTGGCCCGATTCTGGCAGAATAGGCTGGGATGGACCTGAAACCCGCACCGATTGAAGACCCGGGAGAGTGGGATGCGCTGCTGCTCTCGCTTCCCACGCCGCATTTGCTACAGACCTGGACCTGGGGGCAGTTGAAATCCCGCTTCGGCTGGAGCGCCTCAAGGCTGGGATGGCGGAACGCCGCCGGGACACCCTCTGCGGCGGCGCAGCTGCTCGTTCGCAGCGAGCGCGGCCTGAAGTTGGCCTACTGCCCTAAGGGACCGATGCTGGATTGGGCAGATGGCGAGCTGCGCAGCCAAGTGCTGAGCAGCCTGCTGTCGGAAGCGCGTGGCATGGGCGCGTTCATGCTCAAGATCGATCCGGAGGTGCCGTATGGCGACGGCTCCGGCGAGTCGGTGGAAGCCGAGCTGCGCCAGTCGGGATGGCGACCCTCGGGCGACCGGGTACAGTTCCGCAACACGCTGATCCTTGACCTGCACCAGGACGAAGAGAACCTGCTAGCGGGAATGAAGCAGAAGTGGCGCTACAACCTGCGACTGGCCGAGCGCCATGGAGTGCAGGTGCGGCATGGCGATGTCGAGGACGTAGAGCTCCTATACCGGATGTATGCCGAGACTTCGATCCGAGACCGATTTGTAATTCGGGCCCGCGAGTATTACCTGGAAGCCTGGCGTTCGTTCATGGAGCGCGGCCTGGCGCAGCCTCTGATCGCCGAGGTGGAGGGCGAACCGGTGGCCGGCTTGGTGGTGTATCGGTTTGGGCCGACGGCCTGGTATCTCTACGGGATGTCCACCGACCGGCATCGCGAGAAGATGCCGAACCACTTGCTCCATTGGGAAGCAATCCGCTGGGCGAAGGAACAGGGCTGCGAGGTTTATGACTTTGTGGGCGCGCCGGAACAGATGGAGGAGAGTGATCCGATGTGGGGAGTCTATCGTTTCAAGCAGGGCTTCGGGGCCCAGCTCGTTCGCACGATTGGCGAGTGGGATTACCCGCTTCAGCCGACCAAGTACTGGGCCTATCGGGCCGTCCTGCCGCGAGTGCTATCTGTGATGCGGATGTTTGGCCGCCGACGTGTGGCCGCGGAGGTCGGATGAGTTTGCCAGATCGAATCCCGCTCGCCCATCTGCCCACCCCCGTTCATCGCCTGGAACGGCTGACGGCCCATCTGGGCGGACCGGAGCTCTGGATCAAGCGGGATGACCTCACCGGTCTGGCACTCGGAGGAAACAAGGTCCGCAAGCTCGAGTACCTGATTGCAGCCGCCCAGCAGCAGGGCGCTAAGACCCTGATCACGGCCGGGGCGGTCCAATCCAACCACTGTCGCCAGACCGCGGCCGCGGCGGCTCGTTGTGGGTTGAACTGCATCCTGGTTCTGGAGGCCAGCCGCCCCGACCAGATGACCGGCAATTTGCTATTGGATAAGCTTTTCGGTGCCGAACTGGTCTGGGCCGGTGAGGCCGATCTCGAGCTGGCGCTGCTCCGGGCACATGAGCAAGCGGCGGCCGCAGCCAGGCAGCCGTACCTCATCCCAATCGGGGGCTCGAGCCCGCTAGGTGCGGTCGCCTACGCCGAAGCGATGGCCGAGTTCCTGCAGCAAGGCGTGGAGGTGGACCGAATCCTGCTGGCCACCTCTTCCGGTGGGACGCTTGCCGGATTGCTGGCCGGCGCTGCGCTCTATGGTTACCGCGGGCGGATCACCGGCATTTGCATTGGACCCTTTCGAGGCAGCCTACCGGAGAACCTGGCCGATCTCGCCCAGGAGGCCTCTGGGTTACTCGGCGGTGACTTGTCGATAGACCCGCGGACAATCGATGTGCGGCAGGACTACCTCGGACCGGGATACGGTGTGTTCACCGAGCTGGAGCGGAATGCGATCGAGATTTTCGCCCGGCTGGAGGGGATCCTGCTCGACCCGGTCTACACCGGCCGGGCGGCCGGCGGGATGCTCGACCTCATTCTCAGTGGAGAGATCGCCTCGAGCGAGCGGGTGCTGTTCTGGCACACCGGCGGGAC
>CAYHJH010000269.1:0-2583 GCA_964356605.1 uncultured Anaerolineaceae bacterium | reverse complement strand
CCGCTCAGGAATACGATCTGGCCTGGTTCGATTTCTGGCCCAGCGATATCGCCGGGCACCATGGTGACATGACCGAGGCGCTCGCGCTCCTGGAGAACCTGGACGGGGTGGTCGGCGGATTGTCGCAGGACTGGGGCAACCGCGACGCTCTGGTGGTGCTCACTTCCGACCACGGGAACCTGGAAGACCTCTCCGTGCGCGGCCACACTCTGAACCCGGTCCCGGCTCTCTTGATCGGTCCGCCTAGAAAACGACAGGCCTTCGCCGCCAATTTGCGGGATTTGACTTCCTTCGCATCCGCGATCCTGGCTACCATCTTCGCGGCAGGCGATTGACCGATCCACCGCGGGGCGCTCCAGCAGTCGACCTCCGGCGTCGCTCGGCTGGCCGCCGAGCGGCCAGACCCCTTGATCTCCTCATACTTTGAATACCGGTACTGAGGGCTGAGCTAGACCTGCGCGAAGCGGGCAACGTTCAACACGAATACCGTGGCGCGCCGAAGGCCGGGTTCCTCAGGCTCCTGCGAGTGCTTTCGGATGATTTCCAGCGCGGGCTCCACTTGATCTTCTTCCAGGCCAATCAGCAGTGTGGTATTGCCACGACGCAAGAACCCGCCCGTAGAGGAAATGCGAGTTGCGCGATGGCCTTTCTCAATCAGGCCACGTAGCACGTTCTCGGCGTCCGGATCGTTCAAGATTACGATGAGCAGCTTCATTCAGATCGCCTCATAGCGTTCGACATCGAATACGAAAACCGTCGCCCCGTGCACCTGAACAGTCTGTGCATCAGCCAGAGCAGCAGGCTCCATACCGGGGAGTGAGGACACGTACTCCACTCGGCCGCGCGCCGTTTTCTCGACCACCGAGACGGCCTGATCGACCATCCCGTCCGGCACTCCGACCAGTAGGGTGTGGTTGGACTGCCTGAGATAGCCCCCGGTGCTCCTGATGCGGGTGCTTGGGAAGTTGCGGATCGCCAGAGCGTGAGACACGGCCTCAAGGTCCCGATCGTGGACCACCATCAGCATGAGCTGCTTGACATTGCCGGCCGGGCCGTAGTCAAAGTCTCTCCCGGCCCAGTCATCCGTGCTCAAGTCCAGCGCGGTGTCCACCTCTGCCACCAACTGAACGTAGGCGTCCTCGGCTATCACGCCATCTCGTCTTAGATTGGCCAGCATGCCACGCTGGGCACGCAGCTCCTCCCGGCGGGCGGTGATGAATTCGTCCGCCTGCAAGCTTGGCGCCCGGTTGAGTACCTCCTGCACAGCTTTGGCCAGGGCATCGGCGCGCTGTCGCAGAACCGGTTGGACCCTTTCCCATGTGGGAAGGGAGATCAGGCCGTCCTGATGGAGCTGCTGCATGTGGTCGAACCCGGAGCGTGCGGCCAAGGCCCGGGCATGCCGGAGTTCGAACTCTACGTGTTCTTCGGTCCGCATGACCAATTGCAGGCGCCTCACGAACCCGTCCATCGTCAGCCCTTGAACAAGCAGAGTGAACAACACCACCCCGAAGGTCATGACAATTAGGGTTTGCCGATCGGATCCCAGATCCGTGGACAGGCTCAACGCCAGTGCCAAGGCGATGGCGCCGCGCAGCCCGCCCCAGAACAGGACATGCCGCCAGCGAGCAGGCATCTCCGGTCCGAGTCTGGAGAGCAAATAGATACTGACCGCCCGGCTCACCAGCACGGCGGCGATCGCCCACAAGATCAAGCGCCAGCTGCTGATCATCTCGGGGAGGTCGACTGCCAGGCCGATCAGCAAGAACACGGCCGAGTTGGCCAGGAAAGCCACGTATTCCCAGAAGTTCAAGACCACGATGCGGGTGGTGGGAGACATCCCACGTTCGCCGACGTTCCCATTGAGTAGGCCAGCAGTGACCACCGCCAGCACCCCACTTACGCCCAGCGTTTCCGCAACCAGGTAAGAACCGTAGGCGGCCAGCGTTGTCAGTGTCGTCTCAATTAGGTAGTCGTCAATTCTGTCGATCAGCTGCGAGACGACCCAACCAATTACGAAGCCAATGACAATGCCCGCGCCGCCGATGAGCACAAAGTCGATCACGCCATCGACGAGGCTGAACTGGCCGGTTTGAAACGCGGCCAGCGCGATGCCGAAGATCACGATCGCTGTGCCGTCATTGAACAGACTCTCACTCTCCAGCAGAACTTCCAGCCGCTTGGGCGCCCCCAGCTTCCGAAAGATCGCCACGACCGAAACAGGGTCGGTAGCTGCAATCAGCGCACCGAAAACGAAGGCCAGCCCGAGTGGTAGTTTCGCCCCGAGGGATAGGATCCCCCCCACAATCAGCATGGTGAGCACCACCCCGGGGACCGCGAGCAGGGCAATGGTGATCACGTTTCTGCGCAGCTCTCGGAGGTTAAGGTGAAAGGCGGCCTCGAATACGAGCGGGGGAAGGAGGATTGAGAGGATCAGCTCGGGGGTCAGATCGACTTTCAGCGGCGGACGCAGCGAAAGCACCAGGCCCACCAGGACCAGGGCCACCGTGTACGGAATCCGAACGCGGCGGACCGCGATCGCGACCAGCGAGGTGGTCAGCAGCATGAAAAGCCCCAGCGGAAGCA
>CAYHJH010000268.1:0-2602 GCA_964356605.1 uncultured Anaerolineaceae bacterium | reverse complement strand
CGTCGCTCCAAGCGACCGTCCAGGCGCCATCGGCGAGGGTGAGATCCATCAATAGGTCGCGGTCGATGTCCCCGGCCGCCGAACTGTGCAGCTCCGAAAGGAATCGGACTTGAGCCTGGCGCGGGCTCATCACGAAAGAGGAGAGAATCTCGTAATCCACGCCAGTTAATGCTGCGGAACGCCATACCTCCGCGTACCGTTCGGTGAAGGCCTGCTCGGTCAGGCTGTCCTGCGTAAGCGGGCTGAGCATTCCGTACATGGACACGAAGTCTTGGGCTCCCCAGGCGTCGAGGAAGTTTCGGGCTGCCGCCTCCGGATCCGGCGCCGCGTTCGTCAGGATCAATGGATCCGGGAGGACCTGAGTCACGGCGGCAGACTCCGGCCGCACACTGCAGGCCGTGAGCAAGATCGCCACCGCCGCGAAGGTCAGCGTTCTCATTGTTCTCCCCGTAGGATGGCTGGGAAGACCCGGCAGTCGTAACCGGTATGTGCCTGGCAGGCGGCCGGGACGTCCGCGAGCGGCTCGTGGCCCAGCCGACGCATGCTGCGCACCAGGTGGCAGAGCGGCAGTCCCATCACGTTGGCGAAGCAATCCTGCATCCCATCCATGCTAACCGGTTGGAATCCCCCATCTTGAATGCCGTACGCACCGGCTTTATCCAGCGGGCTGCCCGATGCCAGGTAACCTTCGATCTCTTCGTCGGCGTATTTCCGCATCGGGACATCGCTCACGCAGGTGTCCGTCGCCAGGGTCCGACCGTTCGTGTTGACCAGCGCAATCGAACTGACCGCCTGGTGGCTTCGTCCGCGTAGCGCCTGAAGCATGAGGCGGGCCTGCACCTCATCGGCCGGCTTACCCAGCACTTCGTCGTCCCGCACAACCACGGTATCGGCTCCCAACACCAGCTCACCAACGGTGGCTCTGGCTTTTGCGAGTGCCAGTCGCCGGGTCATGTTTTCCGGGGTCTCCCCCGGCTCTTGCCGCTCCTCGACCTCTGCCGGTCGGGTTACGACTTTCCACCCGGTCAGCCGCAGCAGTTCCTGCCTCCGAGGCGAAGCGGAAGCGAGTGTGAGCACGACCATCTCAGTCCTGCGGGAAAACGCCGGAATCATACCATCCGGGCCGCTACAGAGTTCGTAGAGACCCGAATGGTACAATCCGCGCCATGCGGCCGATGGACCTGTTCGACCACGCGTTGGCCGAGCGCTTCGCCCAGGAGGCCCCCTTGGCGGCCCGTATGCGGCCGCGCACGCTGGGTGAGTTCTTCGGTCAGGATCATATCGTCGGCGAGGGTCGCCTGTTGCGGCGCGCGATTGAGGCCGACCGGCTCTTTTCCTCCATCATCCTGTGGGGCCCTCCCGGGTCCGGAAAGACCACCTTGGCGATGATCATCGCCAACACCACCCGCTCTCACTTTGAGACCATCTCCGCAGTGTTGGCGGGCAAAGACGAGCTCCGCCAGGTCATCAAGCATGCACAGGAACGCCGCAAATTGAATCGCCAGCGGACCATCCTCTTCGTCGACGAGGTTCATCGCTGGAACAAAGCGCAGCAAGACGCGCTGCTCCCGCACGTCGAACAAGGCACGATCACCCTGATTGGCGCCACCACTGAGAACCCCTACTTCGAGGTCATCGGCGCCCTGGTCTCGCGCTCCCGCATATTCCAGCTTCGCCCGCTGCTCGACGACGAGGTTGAACGAATCATCCAGGCCGCCTTGCACGATCCGGAGCGCGGCTACGGCTCCCGGAAGATCCGACTCGAATCGGATGGCCTGGCGCATCTGGTGCGGGTGGCCGGAGGCGACGCCCGCAACGCACTCAACGCGCTCGAGTTGGCCGTGGAGTCTTCCCAACCGGAGGATGACGGCACGACCCAAATCACCCTGCAAGTCGCCCAGGAATCGATCCAGCGGCGGGCCGTCCTGTATGACAAGGACGGCGACGTCCACTACGACACCATTTCGGCCTTCATCAAGTCAATCCGCGGATCCGACCCGGACGCGGCGCTGTATTGGCTGGCGAAGATGCTCTATGCTGGCGAGGACCCGCGCTTTATTTTGCGGCGGCTGTTGATCTTGGCCTCGGAAGACATCGGAATGGCAGACCCGATGGGGCTGGTTGTCGCCTCGGCCGCGATGCAGTCCTTCGAATTTGTGGGGTTGCCCGAGGGAGTCTATCCGCTGGTCGAGGCCAGCCTCTATCTCTCCACCGCGCCCAAGTCAAACTCTGCCGGCGGGTACTTCAAGGCGTACCGGCTGCTCGAGGAGCAAGGCCTTTCGGAAGTCCCCGACCATCTCAAGGACCCGAACCGGGACGCTGCCGCGCTAGGCCACGGAGTCGAATATGAGTACCCGCATGACCACCCCGGTCACTTTGTGGAGCAGGGATACGTTCCACAGGACCTGCTGGGCACGTACTTCTACCGCCCTTCTGACCAGGGCTACGAGGGAGAGGTTGCGGGCCGCCTCGATCGTTGGCGTCAGGCCCAGAGGCGGGCACTTGAAATTGAACAGACCTACGAGCCTCCCGACCTTTCCGAGCCGGAGATCCAGGCCATCAAGCGTCAGCACGCGCGCTACCGCGGTACAGAATCCCCCTA
>CAYHJH010000267.1:0-2604 GCA_964356605.1 uncultured Anaerolineaceae bacterium | reverse complement strand
GAGGGTTGGTCCACTGTTGGAATTATACGCGCGCATTCAAGCCCCACAACCATGGCCCGCCCGGCTCGACCGAGCTCGCCGAGGTCTGAGCGGAGCCGAAGGGGCCGCGCTCTGAGGATCCCACCGGCAGGTCCTGGCAGGATGCTGAAAAACCGGCTCGAGCCCTTGCCCCCACCCCCTGCCCCCTCCCCCTCTCCGCCGACGACCGTCGACGGTAGACGGTTGACTGTCCTCCGTCTTCCGTCCATCGTCCACCTTCCTTCTCCCAGGGTTGGGACGGCCACCCAGCGCGGGGAGGGGGCAGGGGGTGAGGGCGAAAGATCGTTTTTCAGCAAGCACCTAGTGCCTTGGAGTTCCGCCGAGCATGCTGGGTCTTGAAACGTGGGGCGTGATCGGCTTTGTTCTTGAGTCACCTGAGCTTCGCACGGAGAACTGACTGCCAGATCCTTCGGATATACTGAAAGCATGAGCGGAGCCGCCTTTGAAGAGCTCGAACACACCGCCGATTGGGCGCTCAAGGTCCGCGGCCGCGATCTGGCGGACCTGCTCGTCAACGCGGCCGTGGGAATGATGGAGCTGGCCGGCGTTCGACCGGCGGACGGAGGCGGAGAAGAGCGCGAGATCAAGCTCGAATCGCTCGACCGCGAATCGCTGCTGGTTGACTGGCTGCACGAGGTGCTGCTGGCGCTTGAGATGGAATGGGCCGCCTTCTCCGAGATTCAGCTTAAGACCGAAGGGGATCGGAGGCTGGCTGGCAAGGTGCTGGTGGTTCCGCTAGCGGCCATGACGAAGCAGATCAAGGCGGTCACGTACAACGACCTCGAGATCGAAGAAGGACCTGAGGGCCTCACCGCCACGGTAGTGTTTGACGTGTGACACGAATGACATGATCCGTAAACAAGACTTCCAACGGCTAAGCCCTTACCTCTGGGAGATCCCCACCTCCTTCCGTCAGGGGATGAGGGTCCCCGTTCGTGTGTTCGCCGACGAACGGCTGCTAGAGGATGCCCTGGACGACAAGTCACTCGAGCAGGCTGTCAACGCCTCCATGCTGCCCGGCCTGGTAAGCCATGTGACCGTGATGCCCGACGTACACCAAGGCTACGGCTTTCCTATCGGAGGTGTGGCGGCGACCAGGCTGCCTCACGGAGTAGTTTCGCCTGGCGCGATCGGGTACGACATCAACTGCGGCGTCCGCCTGCTAGCCAGTCAGGTCACTTTGGAAGAGGCCGAGGCACTGCTACCTGATCTGGCCTCCGCCCTCTTTCGCAACTGCCCGGCCGGTGTAGGTGTGAAAGGCAATGTGAGGCTCAGCGAAAAAGAGCTTGACCGGGTCTGCCGGGAGGGATCCGAGTGGGCGCTCCATAATGGCTATGCGCAATCTGCGGATATATCGCGGACCGAAGAGGGCGGCAGGATCCCGGGTGCCGAGCCTGCGGCGGTTAGCGCACGGGCCAAGCAGCGCGGCCAGCCGCAGCTTGGAACGCTCGGCGCCGGCAACCACTTCGTCGAGGTCGATGTGGTCGACGAAGTGTTCGACGAGGCAGCCGCCCAGGCGATGGGGCTGGTCCGTGGCAACCTGACCGTTCAGATCCACTGTGGCTCACGCGGATTCGGCCACCAGATCTGTACGGATTTCGTGCGCGAGTTTCAGCCTGCGTTGGCTCGTTACAAGATTCAGCTTCCGGATCGTGAACTCGTGTGCGCCCCGCTGGATTCTTCCGAAGGCAGGCGCTATCTCGCCGCCATGGCCTGCGCCGCCAACTACGCCTTCGCCAACCGTCAGATCATGGCCCACCACGTCCGCGGCTCATTCGAAGAGGTGTTGGTCGGGAGAGTCAAGGACTGGGAGCTGCGTCAGGTGTACGATATTGCCCACAACATGGGGAAGATCGAGGAACACACGGTGAACGGCGAACGGGTGCGCGTGTGCGTCCACCGGAAAGGTGCCACGCGGGCCTTCGGCCCCGGCTTCGAAGGGTTACCTGACGAGTATCGCCCCCTGGGTCAGCCAGTGTTGGTGCCCGGCAGCATGGGAACCGCCTCCTGGGTTCTGCTCGGAACCGAGGGTAGCATGGCCCAGTCCTTTGGCTCCACCTGCCACGGAGCCGGGCGGACCATGAGCCGTAAGCAGGCGAAGAGGACGGTCCGCGGCGACCAGCTGCGCGCGGAGCTTGAGGGGCGCGGAATCCAGATACGGGCCGGCTCGATGCCCGGCCTGGCCGAAGAAGCGCCGCAGGCCTACAAAGACGTGGACGCGGTGGTCGAGGTGGTCGCCAAGGCCGGGATCGCCAAGAAGGTGGCCCGCCTACGGCCGGTGGCGGTGATCAAGGGCTAGCGCTGCGTCAAGGGGCGCCCGCCGCGCTGATCGCTGATTGCTGATTGCTGATCGCTGATAGCTGACGGCTGACCGCTGATTGCTGATCGCTGATTGCTGATCGCTGAATGCTGATCGCTGATTGCTGATCGCTGCCCGTCATTTGGGGGCTAACAGCCTCAGGAATCGCCGCTTCCCTACCCGCAGAACCCCGCCCGCTGCCAGCTCCAGCTCCCGATTGGGGTCGGCCAACACCTCGTCGTTGAGCCTCACCCCGCCTTGCTTCA
>CAYHJH010000266.1:0-2613 GCA_964356605.1 uncultured Anaerolineaceae bacterium | reverse complement strand
GGGGGCTGGGACCAAGGATTGTTGTTCCAAAAAACCGACCACAGCACAGAGGGCAGCCCCTCGAGCACCTGGCGTCGCTCCCAGGCCAGGTATCGCATGCCGCGAAATACCTCCGCGACGGGGACGCCGCGCGGGCAATAAGCCTCGCACTGGCCGCAGGCCGTACACAGCCAGAGGCCCTCATTTCCGTCGAAGAGACCCAGTTGCGCCTTCCGCATCAGCTTGCGCACGTTCAGCGGCTCGTTCCGGACGGTTCCCCACGGACAGATGGCCGTGCATACCCCACACTGGAAGCAGGGCGCGGCCGCGCCGTTGGTGAGCTTGAGGAGCTGCTCCCACAGGTTGTCGTCGAGGACCAGGGGTTCGATCTCTGACATCGTTTGTTCGCTCATGCCGGCTCAACCTCTGCTTCGACGGCAGCTTCTGTGCGCAGCTGCCGGGCGTACTGCCGCACGATTTCGTCCATCTCCTTGATCTTGGCCGCGAATTCCTTCCCCTCGGCGGCCGAGATCCACTCCAGCTGGAAGCGCTCCGGATCTACGCCCTTTCGCTCGTACTTCCGCTGCCAGTTCTGGAAGCGCTTCCAGGTCTGCCTGTTGGCATAGTTGTAATGGCAGTCAGAACCAGTTTCGGTTAGCCGACAGCCGGTGACCAGCACCGCACCCGCGCCCCGCTGGAAGGATCGCTCAATGAAGTCCTCCTCCAGCCGGGCCGAACACATGGTGCGGATAAGGCGGGCCGAGGTGGGATACTGGCGCTTCTCGATTCCCGCCAGATCGGCACCCGCATAGGAACACCAGTTGCACGTAAACACCACGCACTTCTCCTCGGGATGCACCGCCAGTGCGGCGTCGATCTGCGCCAGGATCTGCTCCTTGGTGAAGTAAGGCATGTCGATGGCGTCGAAGTTGCATTCGCCGGGGCAGGCCCCACAGCCCATGCAGGCCGCCGCGTGGATCACGATCGTTCCCTCTTTGACGGGCCCGATCTGCTCGATGGCGCCGAAAGGACAGACCTTGACGCAGCGCATACAGGCGATGCAAAGCTCGAGATTCACCTGGGCCGTGAGGGGTTCCTTCTCAATAAACTCGCGTGAGAGCAGCCCGCCCGCCTTGGCGGCGGCCGCCATGGCCTGTGCCATCGACTCGCGCACGTCTTTGGCGCCCTGCGCTGTTCCGGCCAGGTAGATGCCCTGGGTGGCGGTTTCGGCTGGGCCCAGCTTGGGATGCAGCTCCATCAGGAACCCGTCCTCGCTGCGGGCCAGCTTGAGCTGCTCGGCCACAGTCGTCTTCACCGGACGCAGTCCCACCACCAGCACGATCAGGTCGGTAGGGATGCGGAGGTTGGCTCCGAGCAGGTGGTCGAAGAATTCGACGTAGTCCCCTTCGGCGCGCACGACCTCTTCGGGGGAACGGTCGGGGTCGAAGCGAAAGAACTGCACACCGGCGGCCATCGCCTCTTCATAGAGCTCCTCTGCCTGCCGCGAGTAAGTGCGGATGTCCTTGAATAGGACGCGCACCTTCTTGCCCATCTGTCGCAGCCGCAGCGCCTGGCCGATCATTGAGGTGCAGCAGTAGCGGGAGCAGCCCATCTCCTTGTTGCGGGAGCCCACGCACCCGATGAAGGTGATGCGTTCGATATCTTCTTCCGGTCCGCCCTGCTCGAGGATCCGGTCCAGCTCTAGGTTGGTGATCACCCGGGAGTTGGGCGCGAATCCCGATCCGACGGGTTCGAAGGGTGTGGAGCCGGTAGCTACGACGACCGCACCCACCTTGAGTTCCTTGCCGTCGCTCAGGCGGGCCTGGAAATTGCCGACTATGCCGCTGATCTCCTCGACCGTCGTTTCTAGATGCACTTTCACGCGCGCTTTCCTGAGCGCCTTCGACTGAGTTTCGACCAGGTCCTTCGGGTCGATTCCGGCCGGCGAAATATTGTGCAGCTCGTTCAGCAGACCGCCCAGTCTGCCGCTTTTCTCTACCAGGTGGGTCCGGATGCCTTGGCGGGCAATGGCTGCCGCGGCGGTCATGCCGGCGATCCCGCCGCCCACGACGAGCGCGGCCTGCGTCAGCGGCAGCTCAGAAGACTCCAGCGGCACCAGCCGGCGCGCCTTCTCCACCCCCATCCAGACCATGTCCATGGCCTTCAGGGTGGCGGCCTCCTTGTCGAACTTGTGCACCCAGGAGTCCATGTTGCGGATATTGGACATCTCCAACAGATACGGGTTCAGTCCGGCTCGCAGCATGACCCCGCGGAAGATGGACTCATGCGTCCTGGGGGAACAGGCGGCGATCACGACCCGCGTGATCTTCTCTCGCCGGATGGCGTCCTCGATCTCTTTCTGGGTATTCCCGGCACAGGAGAACATCTGGTGGGTGACGTACACCACGTCTGGCAGGGACTTGGAGTATTCCACCACCCGCTCGACATCCACCACACCGGCGATGTTGCTGCCGCAGTGGCACACGAAGACCCCCACCCGAGCCTCCTCGGTGCCTTCCATCGGTTCGACTTCCGGCACGACCGGATCGTAACGGGCCGTGAGGTGGCTGAGCGCCAAGGCCGCCGCCCCGCTGCCCTCCGCCACGCTGTCGGGGATGTCCTTGGGCCCGGTGG
>CAYHJH010000265.1:0-2616 GCA_964356605.1 uncultured Anaerolineaceae bacterium | reverse complement strand
CGCGCTTCGCCGATTAGGCGAGGCACGCACCGCACCACCCGCGCTTGAATCTGAATATTAGCGAAGACTTGTGCGCCTTTGGCGCATTAGCGTTCCCAACGGATTGGGAGAATATGCACGCGGGAAAACAACATGATCCGACAGAGCATTACAGAGGCACACGATTTCCTGGCTGAAAACCGGCCCTTTTCCTCTTGCTGTCTACACCATGTCCCCATAGCAAGACTGTTTCCAACACCTTTAGAAATAAAGGGATAGATACAGTCATGCGCGCGGCCGTAATCGATATCGGTTCCAGTTCCATCCAGCTCTTCATTGGCGAAAAGGTGGAGAACGACGTGGTGGTGCTGGAGGCGCTGAAGAACCTGGTGCCTTTGGGACGGCACACCCTGCTCAAGGAGCGGATCGCGCCCAAAGTGGTCGGCCAGGTCGTGGGCGTGCTCGAAAAATACAAGCAGAAGTTGAAGGAATACGACATCACCCAGGTGCGGGTGGTGGCCACGAGCGCGGTGCGCGAAGCCCGGAACAACGACATGTTCGTCGACACGGTGCTGCGGCAGACCGGCCTGCCGGTGGAGCTGCTCACCGTGGGCGACGTCGTGTATTATATCGACGCTTACTTGCACCACAAGCTGCGCAAGACCTACCCCATCCACGCGAAGAAGGCGCTCATCGCCGAGCTCGGCACGGGCAGCCTGGATCTTTCAGTGATGGACAAGGGGTTCACCCAGATCAACGTCGGGTTGTCGGTCGGTACGCTGGTGCTCAAGGAGATGGCCGCCAACCTGGAGGGCAGCCGGGCCGAGGTGAACGAGGCCCTGGCCGAGTATCTGGAAAAAGAGGCGCAGCACCTGCGGCGGATGCTGGCCGGCGCCGATTTCGACGACGTGATTCTCATCGACGAGAACTACTCGGCGCACCTGCGGGCCATCCTGCCGCGGAAGCAGGCGACCACCCTTTTCTACCAACTGGAACCGGCCGACGTGGACGAACTGCTGGCCGCGCTCGACGCAAGGACCGCCGACGAGGTGACGCGCGAGTTCGGCATCCCGGCCGAAGCGGCCGAGACCATGCGCAGCTATGCGCTCCTCGTCCGGCTGCTGCTGGCGCTGGGCGGACAGAAATTCATCTACGTGCTCGAGACCTCGCTGGCCGAGGCGATCCTGGCCCAGACGCTTTTGAATGTGGAACTGGCGCAAAAATACCAGAAGACCAACCAGCTGGTGTCGGTGGCCACGTTCCTGTGCAAGAAATACAATGCGGATTTGAAGCACGCGCAGCAGGTGGCCAGGCTGGCGGAAACCATGGCCCGGGCGCTCCTGGGTTACCTGGGAATCAGGGAGGAGGAAGTCCTCTACCTGATCCTGGCCGCCTACCTGCACGACCTGGGCATGTTTGTGCACAACCGCTCGCATCACAAGCACAGCGAGTACATCATCAGCGCGCTCAACCTGTTCCGCCTGACAGACGAGGAGATCAAGCTCATCGCCTGCGTCGCGCGCTACCACCGCAAGGCGCCCCCCCTGCGGAGCCACCTGCTCTACCAATCGCTGCCGGCGCAGCGACAGATTCTGGCGCAGAAACTGGCCGCGCTCATCCGCATCGCCAACGCGCTGGACACGTCGCACAAACAGAAGATCACGCAGCTGAGCGTGGAAATCACCAAGGGCCAGGACGTCGTGCTGAAGGCGCAGGTCCAAGGCAACGTGATCCTGGAAAAGAGCGGCTTCAAGGAGAAGAAGGACCTGTTCGAGGAGATCTCGGGCAACAGGATAAGTCTGGTGTTCACCACTTAGTGCGGAACAGCAAACGAGATGACGGAAAAAGACCCTCCGGATCCAGCCGTGGCCGCAACGCCCCCGGCCCGGTTCATGCACCGGGACCTGAGCTGGCTGGCCTTTAACGAACGGGTGCTGGAAGAGGCCGAGGACGCCGCCGATCCGCTCCTGGAGCGGGTGAATTTCCTGGCCATTTTCGCCAGCAACCTCGACGAGTTTTTCATGGTGCGCGTGGCGGCCCTCAAGCGCCTGCTGGACGCCGGCTACCAAAACCAGGACGACTTCGGCTGGTATCCGCAGAACCTGTACGACCAGCTGCAGGAGCGCGTCCAGGCGCTGGCGAAGCGGCACTACGACGGGTACGAAAAAAAGGTGCGCAAGGAGCTGGAAAAACACCGCATCGCCATCCGGCGCGCCGGGGAGCTCTCGCCCGAGCAGAAACGGTTCGTCAAACGGCATTTCGATTCCACCCTGTTTCCCATTGTGACGCCCATGGCCGTGGACCAGGGGCACCCCTTCCCGGCGCTGGCGTCCCGGACCCTGGCCTTTGCGGTGGTGATCACCCGCTACAACCAGCCGCACCTGGCCATTGTGCCGGTGCCGCGGGTGGTGCCCCGCCTGGTAAAGCTGCCGGCGGAAAAGGACGAGCACCACTTCATCCTCGTGGACGAGATCATGCGGCAGCACCTGGGCAACTTTTTCCGTGGGTACAAAATCGAGGGCCAGGCGCTCTTCCGCATCGTGCGCGACAGCGAGCTGGGCGCCGACGAGGAGTACGCGGCCAGCCTGCTCAAGGCGATCGAGATCAACGTCGACCAGTCGTTGATGACGGGCGAGT
>CAYHJH010000264.1:2444-2689 GCA_964356605.1 uncultured Anaerolineaceae bacterium | reverse complement strand
CCGCCATTTCCTGGCCGCCCTCTCGAATCGCGTGCTCGAACTGACGCCCGATGGCGTTCATCAGTACGGCGGCGGCTACACGGAATATGTGGCCCGGACCGGCCAGGAAGCGCCGGGGCTTCATCCGGGCGCGTAGAAAGCTGCGGTCCTCCCCCTAGTCGGGGGAGGCAGTTTGATTTTGTTCTCTGACCCCGCGAAGCGGGGGAACTGCCCCCGCACGGGGCGAAGGGGGTCATGGCGGGGGG
>CAYHJH010000264.1:0-2434 GCA_964356605.1 uncultured Anaerolineaceae bacterium | reverse complement strand
ATTACCCCCTCCGGCGCTACGCGCCACCTCCCCCGAGACGGGGGAGGAGATCAGAGTCTTCGCTCAGTCGAACCGCCCATCCATCTCCGGCCTGTGCAACGTTTCGAAAATCGTATCCATCACCGCGTCGGTCCGCGTGAGTACATCGTGATTCCAGAACCGCAACACGCGGTATCCATGCTCCCGCAGAAACGCATCGCGCTTCCTGTCGTAAGCCGCCTGCGTGACGTGCTGGCTGCCGTCGAGTTCGACGACGAGCGAGGCTCCCAGACAGACGAAATCGCAGATGTAAGGCCCGATCGGTCGTTGCCGCCGGAACTTGAACCCGCCGAGCTGGTGAAGCCTCAAGCGGTACCAGAGGTGCCGCTCGGCGTCCGTGGGATTGCGGCGCAGGTCGCGGACGAAAGGGTCCATGGCGACGAGATAGAGCGAAAAATGATAGGTAACACAACCATGGAGGGCATTCGTATGAAGGCTCTCCTCTGCCCCCGCAAAGCGGGGGAAGTGCCCCCGTGGGGGCGAAGGGGGTCATAACTATCGCGTGTGAACGCCCCCTCCGCCCCTTCGGGGCACCTCCCCCCAGACGGGGGAGGAGAAGCGACTCTGATTCCGGCCTCTTGACGAACCAAGCCAGGTCTCTTATTTAGCCAATACAGTAATTACGTAGATGGCTAAATACCAAATGACCGACCCCCTCAGCACGACATTGGCGGCGCTGGCCGATCCCACCCGACGGGCGATCCTGGCGCGATTGAGCCAGGGCGAGGCGACCGTGAACGAGCTCGCCGAGCCTTTCGACATCACGCTGCCGTCGGTCTCGCGGCACTTAAAAGTCCTGGAAACCGCGGGCCTGATCACGCGGGGGCGTCACGCGCAGTGGCGGCCGTGCACGCTCGCGACCGCACCCTTGAAGGAGGTCGACAGATGGCTGGAGAAGTACCGCAAGTTCTGGACCGGCAGCTTCGACAAGATGGACGCGCTTCTGGGTGAGATCACCAAGGCGCCGGCGAAAGGCAGGAAGCAATGAGCCAGCATGGCGAGCTCGATCTTCTGATCGATCGTGAATTCGATGCGCCGGTTCCGCTGGTTTTCCGGCTCTGGGAAAGAAGCGATCACATGCTGCGCTGGTGGGGGCCCGAGAAGTTCACGGCGGTCGAGCTCGATTGGGAGCTGACACCGGGCCGGGCATGGCGCGGCGCGATGACGTCACAAGAGTACGGCCTGTCGCGGTTCGGCGGCGTCGTCCGCGAGGTCGAGAAGAACAAGCGCATCGTCTTCACGTTCAAATGGGACGAGGAGTCCGGGCGGGACCGCGACACGATCGTGACCGTCACCTTTGCCGAAAGGGACGGCAAGACGGTCCAGACCTTCCACCAGACGCCGTTTTCAAACGTCGAGAGTCGCGACAGCCACATCGGCGGATGGAATTCGCTCTTCAACAAGCAGCAGCTCTACGCGGAGAACATCGCCGTGGCCGAGCAGAACGGAGTTCGCACATGATCACGCTCACGACCTACGAATGGATTCCGGATTTTGCCGTGCCGATGATGCGCGCCTTCCGCGTGCGCTGGGCGCTGGAGGAGGCGGGCCTGCCCTACAAGGTGCGCACGGTGGCGCTGGGCCCCGAGCAAAAGTCGCCGGAACACCTGGCGCGCCAGCCGTTCGGGCAGGCGCCCGCGATCGAGGAAGATGGTCTGGTGCTTTTCGAGAGCGGCGCCATTGCGCTCTACGTTGCGGAGAAGAGCGAGCGACTGCTGCCGAGGGACCGGATCGGGCGCGAGCGCGCCACCGTGTGGGTCTTCGCCGCGCTCAACTCGATAGAGATCTGGATCCAGCAGCTCGCCAGCCTCGATTTTTTCCATGCCAAGGAAGAATGGACGAAGGAGTTTCGGCCCGGGATCGAGAAGCAGGTGCGCGAGCGCCTGGGCCAGCTCGAGAATTCCCTCGGCGACAAGGACTATCTCGAAGGGACATTCACCGTCGGCGACCTGATGATGGCCGACGTCCTGCGCATCCTCGATCACACGACCATCGTCGAAGCCTATCCGCGTCTCCATGCCTACAAGCAGCGCTGCCAGGCGCGGCCGGCATTCCAGCGCGCCATGAAGGCGCAGGTGGAAGGCTTCAAGAAGGCGGCTTGAGCCCCTTCCCGTCGTCCTGAGCGGAGCCGCCCGAAGGGCGGCGCAGTCGAAGGACCTCTTTTCCAGTCGATAGACCGTCGAAAAGAGGTCCTTCGACTGCGCTTCGCTCCGCTCAGGACGACGGATATCTGATGTGAGTGCTTGCACTGCAAGCATCCCTTCACGCAGATGTGATGTGCAGGTTCAGCAGGAAAATGCTATTGCTTCAGGCAGGCTGGTGGTTGGACCGCGCCAGTTCTCCTACATAAGCATGACCCGCCCGCGCACGCCGCGGGTTGACGCAATGGCGAAGG
>CAYHJH010000263.1:0-2692 GCA_964356605.1 uncultured Anaerolineaceae bacterium | reverse complement strand
GGTCGCCCCGATCCCAAAAGCGCTCCTGGTAGTCGGATCCCTCGTAATCGCAGATGGGCGGGGGGGATTCTGTCACCTTACCCGTTCCGGGGTTTAGCTTCAGGATTCAAACCGCGAGTCATCAATCAGGCGGCTCAGGGGGTCTTGGTCATCTACGACTTGAGGTCGGCTTTCCAAGAGATACCTGGCCTCCGCCGCTTGTAACATGGTGGCCGTAGCCCGGCGTGCCATGGCCCACTTCCCACAATGCGGGCATCGTTCCAGCTTCCCCCCGACTAGGTTGGGAGACCAGAACCGGCGAGGATAAGGAAGCTGACAGCGAGGGCACACCGCGCCTCCTGCCGCCCCATAATCGCCGAGTCGGAACGGATGCTTCCGCCCCAGAACTGCCGGGATCACTGTCCCGACCACCAGGATGCCCAGGATGGCCACTGCCAGCGGTGCGACGATCCGCCCGGCGGTCTCCCAGCCGGCCTCGGCGGTCACAAATTCAAAGGTCCGGCCCACGCTTCGAAGCTCTGCCCCACCAGCCGTGTGGCCGATCGCCGACAGCCTGTGAATCCCGAGGCCGTACTCACGGGTGAGGAAGCTGTGCTCGAAGGGCGCCTCACGGTCCTCGGCCATGACCTTCCCATCGATGAAGAAGGCAACCCTCACCAGGTCCTCCGGCCCCTCGATTCCCAAAGCAAACCGGCCCTGGATTTGGTCTCCACCACGGTAGCCGAAGGTCCGGCGAACGGTCAGACGCAGCTCTTCCTGCTCTTGCGCCGCGGTCGACCCGGCCGGCATGAGCAGACCGAATGCAAGCAGGATTCCGAGAACCGCTCTCTGTTTCACTTTGACGCAATTCAGGTGGTCCTGCCCGGTTGCGCGCTCTGCCGTAGGCGTTCTACAGGGGTGATGCGCTTCGCAGCCAGAGCGCAACCACCTTACGATCCTGGATCCTCATTTCCACCGGGTGAGGATCGTCTCGCGCTGGAAGAGCTGTACGGCAAAAGCGATCAGACCCGCGTCAATGAGAACCAGCGCGAATGCCATCCACAAGATCAGGCGCTCATTCACGAGGATCAACCCGGCGATCTGCCCAAAGAACAACGCCAGCAACGGCAGAATCACGAGCATCGATAGCTGCTCCGCAACCCGGGGGTCGTTGGCCCGCGAGGAGACCATCATTGCAACGCTGACGGCAGCCAGGGCGAGCAACGGGCCGACCAGCAACACAGCCATCAGCCAGAGCGGTTCGGTCAGCCGAGACATCACCGCCGGGCCAACTGACAGCAGCGCAGACCCCAACAGGAAGATACCGAACGCCACCCAGGTGGCAATTACGGCCGGCACTGCGGCTGCCAACGCCTTGCCAGTCAGCAGCTCCACGGTCGTGATTGGGGTCGCCAGGACCGGCTCCAGTGTCCGGCGAGTTTTCTCGCCGATGATGCTGTAGGAGGCGATCGTGACTGGAATCGCCAGCGGCATCAGCATGAACAGCAGCAGGAACTGGCTCACGAAGAAGTAACGGGTGCAGTCGTCGCCTTCCAGCCCATCGCAGACCTGGCTGAAGCTCGCCGGCATGTCCTCGGTCATTCCTCCCAGATCCCCGGCTGATCCCGCCGCGTACAGGATTCCAAGCGGGAGGGCGGTCAGGATCAACGGGAGGAAGGCCACCGTAAAGACCACGAAGCGGTTCTTGAACACCTCCGCCCACTCCTTACGTAGGATGATCCAGGCTCGTTTCATGATTTGCGGTCAGCCCGTTGCCGGCTCAACTCGGTGATTCGCCTCGCTGGCTTCCCACCAAGTGCATGTACACGTCTTCCAGCGATCGGCGCAGCTCACCCACAAACTGCACCTCCGCACCGTCGTGAACCAATGCCGCTACGAGCGCCGGATTATGTATCTCCGGATTATCGAGGGTCACGACCAATTTGGCATCCACAGCCTTCACTGATTTCACGAAGGGAAAGCCCTCGATTGTCGTCTGAAAGGTTGGCTGCACGGTTGCCAGGTGGAACACAACTGTGCGGCCGAAAATTTCTCGACGCAGCGCCGCCGGGGTGTCCAGCGCCAGCAAACGGGTGTTGAACACCCCAATCCGATCGCACAATCGGTCGGCCTCGTCCAAATTGTGTGTGCAAATGAAAATCGTGCGCCCTTGGCCTTTCAATCCGGCGATGAAATCGCGCACCAGGTGGGCCGCTTCCGGGTCGAGCCCAGTGGTCGGCTCATCCAGGAAGAGCACTTGCGGTTCGTGGATCAGGGCGCGGGCGATTGCCAGCCTCTGCCGCATCCCGCGCGAGAATGTTCCGGTCGGCTCACTGCGTCGATTCCAGAGGCCGAGCATGCGCAGATACCGTTCCACCTGCGCAGCAATGTCCTCGATCCCATACAGCTCTGCGAAGAAAGAGAGATTCCGCTCGGCGCTCAGGGTATCGTACAGGCCAGGCGTCTCGGTCAGGATCCCGACCTGGCGGCGCAGCGCGGTGTCGTCCTGCCCCAGCTGATAGCCGGCTACCCAGGCGCGGCCGCCGCTGGGACCGATCAGACCGCTCAGCAGGCGGATGGTGGTCGTTTTGCCGGCCCCATTCGGTCCTAAGAATCCGAACACCTCACCGGGCTCGACCTCCAGCCAGAGATCGTCCACCGCCACGGTCTGGTCAAATCGCTTGCTCAGGCCTTCGATCCGGATCATGCGCTG
>CAYHJH010000262.1:0-2705 GCA_964356605.1 uncultured Anaerolineaceae bacterium | reverse complement strand
GTACTCTTGGGAATCGGGACGTCCATGCAATAAAACCCCGCAGGCCCGGTCGTAGTCGCGGTCGGAGAAGCCTGAGGCGTTGGCCCCAAAGGGGTTCTCGTCGCTAGGGATCTCCCAGCCGGCGAACATCTCGCATAGCGGGCTCACCCACCCCGGCCAGGCCCAGCCAAGGGTCTGAAAACCTCGACCAAATGCGGGCCCGGCTGGCCAGGGCTCAAAGAGCTCTGCCGCGGGCCGATATTCCAGCCCTACCTGTGCCCCGCAGAGAGCGAGATCGGCCTGGATGCGCTCGGCGGCACTGCGGTGGAATCCGTTGGCGGTCGTGAGAAACGAGAAGGCGAGCTGGCTGCCCTCGGTCACGCCGGCGACCCCTTGGGCGATCCGTGCGGTTGCCGGATCCTGGTCATGGTCCACCCACCCGGCCTGCTCCAGCAGCTCCATCCCCGCCGCGGGATCGAACACAATCGAGGCTGCGTCGGCGGCGTACAGCGGATGCCCTGGGGACAGGTAGGTTTCAGGCACCTCACTCAACCCGTAGAGCATCTCCGTCACATATCGGCCCCGATCGAGGCAGGCCGCGATTCCGGCTCGGGTGCGTGGATCGCTGAATAAAGGAGGAAGCCCGCTGCCCCGAGCCGGGGCCAGGCCGAATTCCAATCGCTCCATCTCGGAGCCGGATGCGGCGGCGAGCTGGATCCGCCCGCTGGCAGCCAGATCCACAAGCAGCGAGAGCGCATCCTCATCGAGCAGCTCGACATCCAGCGCGTCCGCGATCGCGGTTTCGTCCAACACATCGCACTCGCTGGTCAGGAGCTGTTCAATGCTTCCGAGAGACCCGTCCGCCAGGAAACGGAAGAGCAGGACGTCGAAGCCAGGCAGCCCCTCGGCAGCTCGGAAGTAATCCGGATTCTTGCGAAGCCGAATATCCTGGCCCGGCCTCCACTCTTCGATGACATACGGCCCCCATCCGACCGGAAGGAGGGCGGTCACTTCGGAGGTCAAGAGCGCAGCGGGCTCGAGTCCCTCGAGCAAGTGCTGCGGGAGTGGGCTCCAAAAGTTGGAGAAGTACTCGGCGTCAACATAGCCGGGGATCCCGGTCCACCGGACCGTGATCGGATCGAGCGCCTCGTAGGAGGCGGTTCGATCCACCTGGGTCTTGGGCGTCGGCGTATCGATATGCCGGTCCAGCTCAAACGAGAAAACTGAGTCATCGGCTGTGAGTGGCTCGCCGTCCGACCAGTTGATGTCCGACCGTAGGTGGAAGTCAACCACCATTCGGTCCATGGACACCGATCCGCTGGTGTAGCTGCGAATGCAGTCGGCCGAATTGCAGAAAGCAGGAAGATATCGATCGCCCCGGGTCAGAGTGTCAGGTTGCAATCGATCCGGGTTGAAATAGGGCTCGCCCTCCGCCACCGACACCGTCTCGATTCTGGCGTCGCCTTCGGCGAGATCCGGCAGTTTCTCCAGAATCACCGGCTCAGTGCGATAGTTGCGAACGTCGGTGGGTCCGTCGTAGATGGCCTGCAGGACAGTTTCGGCTACACGGCCTGTGTCCCCATACAAGTACTCGGCACTGTAGCGGTAGAGCGACGCCGGCTCCTGACCCAGGCAGACAATCAGTGTCTTCGGAGGCGGCTCCAGTGTGGGAAGTGGCTCGGTGGGGCTCGGTGCCTGCGATGCCCGAGGAGTGAACGGGATCTCCAGGTCGACCGGTCGGGCGCAGCCGGCCAGCGCGATGAAGCAGACCGCCAGGAACGCTCGCCTGACAGCGCGCTCGATGACAGCGGGTTCTCGGTTCGAGCGGGAACCCGTGCGTCCATCGAGGAGAGGATGGCTCGTTCGCATTCGCGGCGGAGCGCTTATGCCTTAGGTCGGCTCGATCCGCCGGCTGGGGGACCGTGACTCTCATCGAGGTGGCGCAAAATTTCCTGGTCCTGTTCCGTTAGATCTGCTTTCTCGAGCAACTCCGGACGGCGTTCGTGCGTGCGCCGCAGAGACTGTTCTCGCCGCCAGGTCGCAATCTTGGCATGATCCCCCGATCGTAGCACTTCGGGCACCTGCCAGCCGCGGAACTCAGCCGGGCGGGTGTAGTGTGGTCCCTCCAGCAGGCCATTGGCGTGGGAGTCACGCGCGCTGCCCTGCTCATCGCCCAGGGCGCCGGGAAGCAGCCGGACGACCGCGTCGACAATCACCAGGGCCGGGAGTTCTCCGCCCGTCAAGACATAATCGCCGATCGAGATCTCGTCGGTAACCAAGTGTTGGCGGACCCGCTCGTCGACCCCCTCGTACCGCCCGCAGAGCAGCGCCAGTCTTTGCCCGCCGGCCAGTTCGGTCGCGACCGTTTGATTGAACACCCTTCCCTGAGGAGTGAGCAGCACGATCCGGGTTGCGGAGCCCGCCTCGGCCAACACACTCTCCACCGCGGCGAACAGCGGTTCGGGCTTCATCACCATCCCGCCTCCGCCGCCGTAAGGCTCGTCGTCCGCAGTTTGGTGGCGGTCGGAGGCGTAGTCTCGAATATTGTGCAGATGGATCTGGACCAGGCCTGCCTGCTGTGCTCTCGCCAGCATACTCGAATCTAGGTAGGGCCGCATCCCTTCTGGGAACAAACTGAAGATGTCAATTCGCATCGCGATTCACGAGTTCGACGGTCGGCGTGCGACCGGCGGGTTGAGTCTCCGATCTCCAACGATCGATCGCCC